>JBFGKR010000001.1:0-18994 GCA_041576575.1 Arenicellales bacterium
CCAGGACGGGTCGTCACCGTGCATATTCTTGTTCAGGCGTTTGATGATATCGGTGACGGTGTTGACATGAACCACCTCTGGTTGGCTGCGAAACCAATGCGCGAATCGGTCTACCGCTTCGAGATAGCCCGGTCGCGACACGCCGCCGGATTCTCCGGAATCCAGGGAGAAATGAACCGTGTAAATACCGGTTAAATTCTCGTTGGCAAAATCCGTCGCACGCCGAAATTCTATTGTTTCGTCGAAATATTTTACAAATTCATCATTCAGCTCGTTCTTCGGTATGAACGCAATCAGCAAGAGCATCAGAGGTCCCAATCCCCACAACAAAGCGTGGCGCCGGCTAATGACGAAGTTTGCGAGAGTCTCCATAAATTTGACACCATGCCCCCGTTGCCGGCGAACACGAACGGGAACGAGACTCACGAACGCCGGTAAAAATGTCACCGAAAATACGAATGCGAGTCCGACGCCCATCGCAACTATATTTCCCAGATCGCCAAACGGCGGCGCATCACTGAAATTCATGCTCAAAAAACCGATCGCGGTCGTTAGCGACGTTATAAAAACCGGCTGCAGATTTATACGCAGACTTTCAGCTATGGCTGCGCTTTTATCTCGACCTGCACGCATCGAGATCACGAAGTTGGTCAGAATATGGACACAATCCGCCACCGCGAGGGTGAGAATAATAGTGGGTGAGATCGCGGAAGGTCCGGTTATCTTAATGCCGAGCCATCCCGCCAGCCCCATTGCACTGGCGATGGAAAATGCTATTACGAGAGCCGTTGCCAAAGTACCGGAAATCGACCTGATCAACCACCAGAGGACAACAACGACAATTGCGAACATCAGTGGCACCAGGGTGCGCAGGTCGTGCTGAGACGCTTCGGGAAATGAGGCATTCATAATCACGATGCCGGTCAAATGCACGTCGATCTCCGAAAATCGCTCTCTGAATTGTGCCGCCAATTCGCGCGCGAAGGCCGCGACCTCTGGAACCTCCTTGTTCAAACGTTCGCCCGGCAGCTGCACAGTGACGTTGATTCCGGTGACGTGGGCACGGTCGGGCACCAAACGTTTGCGAAGAAGGGGCTCCGACAAGGCAATATCTTTTATGCGCAGGAGATCGCCATCGCTCAACTTCGCCGCGTCCCGGTACAAATCTTCAACGATCAGTTCATCGCCGTCGGCGTGCGTGTATTGAAAATTGGAAAGAGAGTCGACGCGCGAAGAGTAGGGTATGTGCCAAGCTTGCGCCGTTAACCATTCGACGGCGGACAAGGTTCGCCTGGAAAACACCTCGCCATCTTTCGGAGCCAGCACGAACAGAAGACTGTCGTACTTCGCGTACATGTTTTGTATCTGTTCAAAAGCCTTAAGCTCCGGGTTGTCTTCGCTGAAAAATGCGCGGTAATCGGTGGTATAGGTGAGAAAACGTACGCCGCTCGCCGCCCAAGCGACAAACAACAGCGTTGTAATAACGACGATATAGCGATAACGCGTAATCCAGCGCGCTAAGCCCGTGCCCATGATGACCTGCCAGAAGCGATTGGCGGTGAACGTCTAATGGTCGATGCCATGCGATCCGCCAAGCAGAGCCGCAGCCGGTCAAACCCCACCTCGTTCACCGCAGATCCCCAAGGACGAGGCGGCCCCCATTTGGAGCGTGCTCGAAAGCTGTTGCTCTATTTATTATTCGACGCGCGTGTCCGCATCTTGAAGCTTGAACAAGACCGGAAACCGCAAATACGGGACCGCGTGGTTTTCGGCTAGCGATATACGGACTCGTTCTTTTGTGGGGACCAATATTTAAATACGCGCCGGAGACATTGCATGCATCCACCGCCGACAAAGCTAATACATCGGTTTGCGGCGGCATGAAGTGCTTGCATGTGGTATCGTCCATCCGACTCGTGCATCAAATTTTTGTGAGGCTCTAAAGGGAAAAGGCTGCATGACGCGGTTACGGCGGATGACGCTTTTCTCGAGCGGTTGTTTGTGAAGCTCTCCTCCCGCTCCGCTAGCGTGCCAGTATGTTCTCTAATCCTTGTGGGTGTCAATGAGTACAGCCGCGGCTCGAGATACCGGCGGACGATTAGTATAAATCTCCGAACAAGAGGTAGAGGTGCAAAAAAAACCTCATTTCTGCAGCGTTATCGAGTCGGATGATGGCCAACGCCGCAAACCGCACCGAGCTGTCACCCTGCGCCCGCAGCCCGCCAGTGCAAACCTCGACAAACCCGCATTGGCATAGCCTCGCATATCGCACCGAAACCCCGGGATATCGACGAGTGGAGGGGCAGCTGTTGAGGGGCGCTCGCCGGGCCACAAAGCGCGGCACCGACCCTGGGTCACAATCCTCGTTGCATGCAATCCGGTCGCTTCGATCTGTGTCGCCACGGTGTCAGTGTTCATTCCGGTAAAAGACGACGCCGGTGTCGCAAATTGGATCGCCTTCGTTGCGGCGTCGGGATAGTCCGGAAGCGCCAATTCCCGACGCTGCGCTTACCATGAGGACCCGACGGAAAAAACATCGTCAGCTTCGCCAAAATGTGGCTGTGAACAATACCAACAACGTGAACAATTCCAGGCGACCCAATAACATGGCGGTGGCCAAAATCCACTTTCCGGCCGATCCCACGCTCGCATAATTCGCTGAAACCTCACCGAGTCCAGGACCCAGGTTGTTAAGACAGGCGGCAACCGCGGACACCGCGCTAACCCAATCGAGGCCCGTCCCGGCTATTACCAATACGAGAATCGAAAAACAGAGTATGTACAGGAAAAAGAACGCCCAGACCGCGCCGATAACCGAGTCCGGAACCGGCTTGCCGCCCAATTTGAGCGACAGCAAAGCACTCGGGTGAATCAAGCGGATCATTTCGCGGCGCGCCTGTTTGTACAAGAGTATCACTCTTATGACCTTGACACCCCCAGCGGTGGAACCGGCACATCCTCCAACGAAACTCAAGGCGATCAGCAGCAGCGGCAAAAACGTCGGCCACCAATTAAATCCGCCCGTCGTAAAGCCCGTCGTCGTCGCGATCGACACCACCTGAAACAATCCCTGTCGCAGGCTCTCTTCCGGAGTATCAAACGAATCCATCGCGTTGTGGACGGTAATGACCAACACGCTTGCTGCGAACAAGATTCCCACAAACACCATCGCCTCGGCATCGCGGAAATACACCGCCAGGCTTCGGGAGCGCCAACCCACGAAGTGCAGAGCAAAATTCACTCCGGCAATAATCATGAAGATTATCGCTACCGCATCAATCGCCGCGTTATCGAAAAAACCCAGGCTTCGATCGTGCGTGGAGAAGCCCCCGATAGCCACGGTGGAGAAGCTGTGCCCGATGGCATCGAAAACGTCCATGCCTGCAACCCAGTAGCTGAGGGCACAGATAACGGTCAGACCGAGATAGAGATACCACAGTGCCTTCGCGGTCTCAGTGATCCGTGGCGTCAATTTGGTATCCTTCATTGGACCTGGAGTTTCTGCACGATACAACTGCATTCCGCCTACGCCCAGCATCGGCATGATGGCCACCGCTAACACAATGATGCCCATGCCCCCCAGCCATTGGAGTTGCTGCCGGTAATAGAGGATGGACTTCGGCAGCTCATCGATTCCGGTCAACACGGTAGCCCCGGTCGTGGTGAGTCCGGACATCGACTCGAAAAAGGCATCTGTGATCGATAACGATGGAGTCTTCGACAACAACAGAGGAATGGCTCCGAATGTGGCCAGCACAGTCCAAAAAAGCACCACGACCATAAAACCTTCGCGAAAACGAAGGTCCCGGCTTTCGCGCCGGGTCACCAACCAAAGCAGGGAACCCGTCACCAGAGTGACGGCGAACGCGGCGACGAAAGGTTGCGCCGCGCCGTCCTCGTATATCCAGGAGACAAACAGGGGCGGCACGAGGGTGCTGCTAAAGATTACCAGCAGCACGCCGAGGACCTTTGCAACAACCTTGTATTGCATAGTGGGTACGCTAGCTGTGAACTTGGATCCGCATATTGGCAAAATTCCTCAGTTTAAACCGTCATGATCCCTTCACTTCGCCGATGCGGCGTTGTTGGCTAGATGTACGTCACGTCGACTTGGAACAACTTCTCTACGTCTTGGATGTAACGCTTGTCCACCAGGAATAATATGACGTGATCTTCAGATTGTATTTCTGTGTCTTTGTGCGCGATTAGCACCTCTCCGTCACGAAGAATGGCGCCGATACCGGTTCCTGGCGGTAGCGGCAAATCCCGCACGCCCCTTCCCACGACCCGGGAGGTCTTCTTGTCCCCGTGAGCAATCGCTTCGATAGCCTCGGCGGCCCCACGCCTCAACGAGTGCACGGCGACGATGTCTCCGCGTCGGATATGCGCCAATATACTTCCCACGGTTGCCGTGCGAGGCGATATTACGATGTCGATGTCTCCGTGCTCCAAGAGGTCGACGTAAACAGACCGATTAATCAGCGCCATCACCCTGCGCGCGCCGAGCTTTTTTGCGAGCATCGCGGACAGAATATTCGCTTCATCATTATTGGTCACCGCACAAAACACGTCCATATTGTCAATGTTCTCTTGACGCAGCAGCTCTTCGTCCGCCGCGTCCCCGTGCAGAATCACGGTATTGTCCAGACCGTCTGCGATCTGTTCGGCACGCGCAAAGTCTCTTTCGATGACCTTGACGTTGTAGCTTTGTCCTTCCAGCTCTTGGCAAAGGCGAAAACCGATGTTGCCGCCGCCCGCCAACATGACACGGTTGACACGTTCATCCATGCGCCGCATTTCACTCATTACATTGCGAATATGCTGCTTAGCCGCTACGAAAAAGACCTCGTCGTCCGCTTCGATAATCGTGTCCGCCATGGGCGTGATTACAGTTTCTTTGCGAAAAATCGCGGCCACGCGCGTATCGATTTTGGGCATGTGCTGACGGAGCTCCGCGAGGGGATGGCCGACCAGGGGGCCCCCGTGATAGGCGTGTACGCCGACGAGTTGAATTCGACCTCCCGCGAAATCCAGCACCTGCAAGGCGCCGGGGTACTCTATCAAGCGCAGAATATGTTCCGTGACGACTGCTTCCGGGCTGATGATGACGTCGATCGGAAACCCGTCCGCGCCAAACAGCTCTTTGCAGTTGAGATAGTCGGTGGCACGAATCCTTGCGATTTTTTTTGGCGTGGCAAATTTACACGCAGCGACCTGACAGGCGACCATATTAGTCTCATCGCTGTTGGTGACCGCGAGCAGCAAGTCGGCATCCTCGGCCCCGGCTTCCTCCAGCACCGACGGGGACGCGGCGTTTCCCACGACGGTGCGTATGTCCATGCGATCCTGCAGTTTACGCAGGTAGTGGCCGTCGAGATCTACGAGAGTAATGTCGTTGGCCTCGCCCGCTAGAATCTCGGCACTGGAGGCGCCGACTTGACCGGCTCCCAGAATTATTATTTTCATTGCGCAAACTGTTCCGAAAAACTTTGATTCAAGTCCAGGCTATCGTCCGTCCGCGCCTTTTACGGTCTTCGGGTCGATGCCAAACGACTTGAGTTTTCGATACAAATGCGTGCGTTCCATCCCAGCAAATTGTGCCAACTCGCTTACGTTCCCGTGCACGCGCTGCAAGTGGAACTCCAGATACGACTTTTCAAATTGTTCCCGTGCGTCGCGAAGGCTCTTGCCGAAAACGGATTCCGAGAATTGTGCGGCGGCTCCGGACTTGGCGTCGCCCAACGCCGTCTCCACCTCGGTTGCGCTCACCTCCTCGCCCCGGTTCAATATCAGTAACCGTTGGATGAGATTTTTTAACTCGCGCACATTGCCGGGCCAACGATAATGACGTAGAACATTGAGCGCACCGACGGAAAATCTGCGATAGGGTAACTGGTCCTTCTCCACCAGCCAGTGCAGATAAAAGTCGACCAATTGTGGAACATCTTCGACGTGATCCCGCAGAGGTGGTACATGTATCGGGACGACGTTCAGACGGTAATAGAGATCCTCACGAAACCGTCCGTCTGACACCGCTTTTTCGAGGTCCTGGTTGGATGCGGCCACGACCCTCACATCCAATTCCACATATCGTTGCCCTCCCACCCTGAGAAAGCGGCTTTCTTCGAGAGCGCTCAAGAGCTTGGCCTGTGTGTCCATATCAAGATCGCCGACCTCGTCTAAAAACAGGGTCCCTCCCTTTGCCTGTTCAAAACGGCCTGGTCGAATAGTCCCCTCTTCCTCCGTACCGAAAAGCTGAACCGCTATACTCTGGGGCGGGATCGCGGCCAAGCTCACGTCCACGAACTCCGCATCGCGTCGCGGGCTCTGATCGTGCAGGCTCCTCGCAACCACCTCCTTGCCGCTGCCAGGTTCGCCGGTGATCAAGACCCAACTATCAGTGCTGGCCACACGCTCGATCTGCTCGCGGAGCTGCCGCAACACTGGACTATCTCCCACTAATGTCGCAGTGGGCTCCAATTGGCCCCGCAAACGCACGTTTTCCCGGCGCAAGCGGTCGCTTTGCAGCGCGCGCTCGATCGTGACCAGGAGCTTGGGAGTGGAGAGTGGCTTTTCAAGAAAATCGTAGGCCCCGTAACGAATCGCCTCCACTGCCGTTTCCACGTTTCCGTGGCCGGAGATCATTATCACGGGAACATCCATATGACCACGGGTGGACCATTCCTTGAGCAAGGAAATGCCGTCGATTCCCGGCATCCAGATGTCCAACAACACTAGATCTGGTTGGCGAACTTGTTGAAGTTGACGCGCCTCCGCCGCGTTCTCTGCGGTGAGCACCGCGTAGTCCTCATCTTCCAGAATCTCGCGTACGATTTCGCGAATATCGGGCTCATCGTCAACCACCAATATGGTTTGGCCGGTCACGCGATTTTTTCTTCCCTTCTCGCAGAAGACCGTCTCAATCGAAGGCCTGGGTCGGCAGCATCGCTGACACCAGCGCCTCGTATAACCTGGGGGAGTTGTATGGTGACGGATGCACCGGCTTCTTCTCGATTTTTCAACCACAAAGTTCCCCCGTGCTCCTCGACGATGCGCTTAACGATCGCCAGACCCAACCCGGTACCCTTTTCCTTGGTGCTGACGTAGGGTTCGAACAACCGCTCCATGATGTCGCTGGGAACTCCAGGTCCGTTATCGGTCACGGTAAGTCGAATGTAGATCGCGTCTTTCTCTACAACAGTACGCGTGGCGATACGGATTTCCGGGTGCGGAGTCTGCGCAAGCGCGTCTCTGGCATTGATTAACAAATTGTTCAGCACCTGTCTCAATCGGTCGCCGTCCGCCATCATTTCCGGCAGAGTTTCATCGAGATCAAAGATCATGCTTATGGGGCTGTCCTCTCGCTTGTGCAGCTCCACGACATCCTGCGCCAATTGGTTCAGATTGACCCTCTTGAGGCGCATGCGAACGGGTTGAGCATATTCCGAAAACGCGTTAACCATATTCTTCATGGACTCGACTTGTTGAGCAATTGTTCTCGTGGCTCGATCCAGTGTTTCGTAATCGCCGGGAGAAAGCTTCTGTGAATACTTCCGTCGTATGCGTTCGGCCGACAGTTGAATCGGGGTAAGCGGATTCTTGATCTCGTGCGCCAGTCTTCTCGCCACCTCCCCCCATGCAGCATCGCGCTGAGCCTGTATCAAGTCCGTGACATCGTCAAATACGACAACATAACCGCCCCTTTTCCCCGGAAGCTTGGTACCTCTAACGATTAGGACCTGTCGCCCCCGCGCACCAAATATCGTAATCGGATGCTGCCATTCGTCGAGCTCCTGTTTCATCGACTCCTCAATCGCCGAAAAGAACGGCTCAGATCGAGGGTGATCGCCGCTAATCGTTCCCAAGGATCGCCTGCGTCCCTCTGGAAACTTGACCCCGAGGATCTGGCTGGCGGTCGTGTTGTGCGTCCGTAAATGACCTTGGGCATCGAAGGACAAGACGCCCGAGGAGAGGTGCGCAAGTACGGTTTCGAGGTAGGTGCGCTGTTCTTCCGCCTCATGATGACTTCGGCGAGCTTCGTTTCGGGCCTGATTGATGCGTCGCGTCATCTCGTTGAACGACTTGACCAGCACCCCCAGCTCGTCGCTGCTGGTAACCGGCAGCTCGGTGTGATAATCGCCCCGGGCAACCGCCTGCGTGCCCTCGGCTAAGTCCCTCAACGGCGCCGACAATCTGCGTGACACATATATCGCCGCCCAAACAGCGAGCAACATGGCGATCAGGGTAACTAAGGTCAGTGTCAGAATCAGGCTGAACTTCAGCGGGCCCCTCGAAAATACCATTTGCTTGTACTGCGTGGTCGCAGACTCGATGCGTTCGGCCAAATTCGCATAGCGAAGTGGGAGGGGCTTAAGTGCCTGCAGCGCTCGCGCTGGGGTTCCGACGCCGGCGGGAAGGACCGGAATCACGATACGCAGTTGTTGCGCGCTGTCCGAAATCGGTTCCAGGTTCGCGTAGATCTGGCGCTGTTGCAATCGCGTCAACACCGTCTCGTCCGGCGTGTCCGGCACCAAGGTCTGGGGCTCCTGACTGCTGGACGCCACGATTCGACCGGTCATCGTAAAGAGGGTGACTTCCGAATATTCGCCGCGCTCGCGTATCTCGTCGAGCTGCCTTATTACCTCCAGAGACCCCCCCGCGTCGACCAGGTTCTGCGCGCCTTCCGAAAGATCATCAACAACATCCTGCTTCAACACCTCAAGTGTAGTTCGACCCAGTAACAGTGCGTCCCCGATGGCTTGCTCGACTCGAACGTCGAACCAGCTATCCACGCCTTTGTTGAGGAATTGTACGGAGAAGTAGTAGACCACGGACAATGGGATGCCCGTCAACAGCACGAACACTCCCAACAGTCGCATCGTTAGTCGCGATCCGAGCGTCCGTGTTTTCACCTGTTTGTACAGTCGCCACACATTGCCGGCGATCAAAGCCGCGAGCAGAACGATCCCCAGGATGTTCACTATCAGCAGAACTGAGTAAAGTTCCGCCGAGACTTTCGCGTGCTGCGCCGACGACGTCAGCAGCAACACCGCGAGAACCAGCACCAGTGACAAAAGTATCGCGGAAACGGGACCAAACAGCGGGCGAATCACGGATCGATCCTCCAGCGCGTCCAATTGCTGTCCAGGCGCCAATCCGAAGACAAGAAGGCCATGGGTCTCAGTGGTCCCGGCAACGCATCAATATCGAGACGGCTGCGCACGGCGAGACTGTACGTCGGTTTGGAAGTCGGTCCCGGCATTGCAAGCGAGATTCCCCGCAGCGTGCCGATTCTTCTTAGCGCGTCGTCCACAGAACGAAACATCTCTATCCCTTCGGAATCGGAGGTATCGACAACGTAATGGTCGGATAACGCATGATAACGCAACCGTGCGCGCGTTGTTACTTGATCTATTTCGTGGTTCCAGAAAAGCCCGTCGCGAACCAACGCGATCCGGGTCAGCAATACTATCGGCACGCCATTATTCACCGCCGCCTCGACTTCCGCAGTGAGCCCCAGCTCCATGTCAGCGGATATCAACAACCGATCCCGATCGTTCTCGACTTCCACTTTGCGCACAGAGAATTCGGCGCGGACGGCAGCGGCGCTCACCAGGAGTAGAAGCAAAGCGGGCAGCAGCACGCGCGAAGACGCGGATTTCGGCGCCAGCCCCTTCCTCATCGTCGCCACCCGTCGTCCCGTATCGCGCGGCGCTTTAAAACAGAGAAGAAGAAACCGTCCATGTCGTGTATCCCGGGGAGGGTCTGTCGACCCACGCCGCAATCCACCCCGATGGGGATCGGCAAACCGCCAACCTCCGCCTCGGGATGCCGTTTCAGAAATGCCTGGATCTGATTTTGATTTTCTTGAGGAAACACGGAACAGGTTACGTACATCATAATTCCGTTGACGTCGAGCAGTGGCCACAGATTGTCCAGCAATCGTGCCTGTATTTTCAAAATCCTTTCCACGTCGTCGGCCCGCCGGTTGTGCTTGATGTCAGGATGGCGACGGATTATGCCGGATCCGCTGCACGGCGCGTCGACCAAGATCCTATCGAAGTCCTGGCCGTCCCACCATGGCTGCACGTTCGTTGCGTCCCCGACGACGCAGTCGGCTCGAAGACCCAATCGTTCCAGGTTATCGCGCAGCAATCCCAAACGGACGGGGTCTATGTCAACGGCAACGAGCTTCGCCAGGTCCGGCTCTTGTTCCCGCATGTGCGCCGTTTTTCCTCCGGGCGCCGCACACGCATCCAAAACGCGCTGGCCCGGTTGAAGCTGCAGACACGGTACGACGAGTTGCGCCGCGATGTCCTGCACCGAAAACAGCCCCTCAGAGTATCCCGGCAAAGACCCGGCGGGAACCGGGACCTTCACCGTCAACCCCGTCTCCGTATTGGGATCGACTTCAACCTCGATGCCTACGGAGTGCAGTCGTGAAACATATTCGGCACGGGGAATGCGCGCGAGGTTGACGCGCAGACATAGCGGTGGGTTGGTGTTATTGGCGTCGATGATCCGCCGCCATTCGTTTCCCCACGCGGTACGTAGTCGCTCTAATAACCAGTCGGGGTGCGCGGTGCGAAACCGGTCGCTCGTCAATCGGCTCTCAATTGCGACGCCGCGGCGCAGATAATTCCTCAACACGCCGTTGACCAATCCCTTCAACCAAGGCTTTTTGGCCGCTTCGCACGCCTGAACCGTAGCATCGACTGCTGCGTGAGAGGGAATCCGCATGAATTTGAGCTGGTACAAACCCACCAGGAGCAGGATGAAAATGTCGCGGTCTTTATTACGAATACCCGTTCTCAACGATTCGCGCGCGATTTCCTCGAGGGACCAATACCGACGCACCACGCCGTACGCCATCTCTTTGGTCAAGGACTGGTCGCGGAGCGACAACGCGTCTGCGCCCAACACCTCGGAAATCGCGTCTTTGGTCGTGCGACCGCCATCGACGACTTGGGATGCGATGCGCGCAGCCAACCAGCGCGTACGCGCCGAGGCGCCTTGGCTGCGTCGCTCAATGCGTACGTTATTGACGAGTGGAGTCATCCAGTATTTCGCCGATGTGCAGCGGAAATCCATTCACGAATTCCTTGGCGCGCAAACGTTTGCCACCCTCGCGTTGTAGTTCGGTCATTATCAAGACGTTGTGACCACATTGCACCGACACACCGCGTTCGTCCAACGAAACCACTGTTCCCGGCGCAGCTCCGGCGTCCTCGGCTACGGCGACCGCACTCCATATTCGAATGCGCTGGCGTCGTACTTCCATCTGCGCCACGGGCCATGGGTTGAAGGCCCTGATCTTGCGCTCGATCTCTGCCGCCGACCGTTGCCAGTCAATCACGGCTTCGGCCTTGGCGATCTTGGGTGCGAACGTCGCCTGCCCGTCGTCCTGGGGCCGAGGCTGGATTGTACCCTGTTGCAGCTGAACCAAGGTCCGCAGCAGGAGATCAGCGCCGACCCGCGCCAGACGATCGTGCACCAGCCCCGCGGTGTCCCCGACACCCAGTGGTGTTTCGCGGGCGGCCAGTATCGGGCCGGTATCCAAGCCCTCGTCCATGAGCATGATGGTCACACCGGTGACCCGGTCACCCGCCTCGATCGCTCGCGCTATCGGCGCGGCGCCTCGCCAGCGCGGTAACAGCGAGGCGTGCACGTTGACGCAGCCCAATGTCGGCAAGTCGAGAATACTTCGAGGTATCAGCAATCCGTATGCCACCACCACCACGACTTCGCATCGCAGCGATTCAAGTAACGGGGCCTGTCCCCGCAAAGTCGTAGGCTGGTGGACGGGTAGGTTACGTTCTAAGGCGAGGCGTTTTACCGGGGACTGCGCCAATTTTCGACCTCGACCCGCCGGCCGGTCCGGTTGCGTGAAAACTCCGACGACGTGATGACCGCCGTCTAGGAGGGCACGCAGGCTCGGGATAGCGAATTCGGGAGTCCCGGCGAAAACTAGTCGCAGCGTCATGCACTTCGCACTCGATCAACGACTCGATACGATACAGGGCAGATTTACAGGGTGACCGCGTCCGCAACCGACGCCGGCTGCAGCCCGCGCCTCGCCTGTTTCTGCAGGCGCTTGCGTATGCGATCTTGCTTGAGGCGCGACAGGTAATCGACAAAAACTTTGCCATCCAGGTGGTCGATCTCGTGCTGGATGCATACGCTCAGCAGACCGTCGGCCTGCATCTCGAATCGTTCACCCTGCGTATTCAAAGCGCGCACGACGATCGACTGTGCGCGCGTAACCGGCGCGAACACATCGGGTACTGAGAGGCAGCCTTCCTCGATTTCCTGCTCGCCTTCGGTTTTTAGTATTTCGGGGTTGATGAACACGTTCAAATCACTTTGATCTTTGGACAGGTCGATGACAACAATCCGCTTGGGGACGTTGACTTGGACCGCGGCGAGCCCGATGCCCGGCGCTCGATACATTGTCTCCGCCATGTCTTCGATCAGCTTGCGTGTCTGGGCATCCACGCGTTCCACCGGCTTTGCGATTGTTCGCAAGCGGGGATCCGGATACACCAAGATTTCCAGAACGGCCATGTGTCGGTGGTTCAAACTAATGCTGTAACTTAATTAATATTCTACTATTTTTATGGATGATACTGAATAAAAAGACGTTTACATTGGCGTCTTCGGATAGATCGGCTAGACTCGCACTAGACGCATAATTAAAACCGAATGCATCGATAAATTTACCTGAACACGTTGGTTTCCTATGGCATATCCCGTAACCCTGTTGCCTTTGTTGATGGTCTCTCTGATCACCGTTACCGCGTCCGGTTGGGCGGCTTCCACATCACCCGAGCTCCAGCCAAACTATCCGAAACACTACACCGTACAGAAGGGAGACACCCTGTGGGGCATCGCCGCCCGCTTTCTGAAGGACCCTTGGCGGTGGCCCGAAATCTGGCAGCGAAATCCAAATATTCAGAACCCCCACCTGATTTACCCGGGCGATGCCCTGGTGGTGAACATCGTTGACGGATCACCGGAACTAAAGATTCTGCGCCGAAAGGTGGTTAAACTATCGCCGGCGGTCTACGCCGAACCCATAGAGGCCGCGATTCCAACGATCCCGCCGAACGCGATTCAGGCTTACTTGTCGTCGCCGCAAATCATCGAAGAAGGCGGTCTCGAAAACACGGGTTACGTGGCGGCGGGCCTGGACGGAAAGATCGCAATGGGATTGTACAGCGAATTCTACGCCCGCGGCCTTCCGGATGCGGAAACGAAATTCTATCGGATATTTCGACCTGGCAAGGAACTCATTGATCCGCTGACGAAAGAATTTCTCGGCCAAGAAGCAAATCACATCGGCGACGCCCGTTTGCTTGCCCCGGGAGAAACTTCGAAGCTGGAGGTGATCCGTTCTCATTCAGAAATCAGCTTCGGCGACCGCCTGGTTGCCGCACCCCAAGACATCGGCCTGCCTTACTTCACCCCACGGGCACCGGACCACACCGTGCGGGGGTTCATTTTGGATGCCCCCGGCGGGGTAGCAGAAGTTGGTCCGCTTTCGGTAGTCGTCTTGAGCGTCGGCAAAAGAGAGAATCTCGAGCCCGGCCACGTTTTGCGCATTTTGCGCGACGCAGGCGTTCGGCGGGATCCCGTCACTCGTAAGTTTTTCAAGCTCCCCGAAGAAGATTCGGGGCTGTTGATGGTATTTCGCACCTTCGACAAGGTAAGCTATGCCCTGGTGATGAAAGCGATACGACCCGTACACGTGCTCGACGTGGTGGAGACACCTTGACACGGCAATAGCCGAAAGGACCAATATGCTTAGGGACGAGCATGCATCGATTGATCTAGAGCCATGGATTCGGCTGCATCGTGTAACCGGTTTAGGCCTGACCACCAAACACGCGCTGGTGCGCCGATACGGTACGCCCAGCGCCGCAATGGCTTCGGCCGATCCAATGCTTTCGAATCTGGATCTCTTCGACAAGGCCCGCGCTGCTGTCGAGTCCGGTGTCGATGTGGACCTTCGCTGGGCGGAGCAACCGGGTCACGAAATCCTCCCATTTTGCGATCCACGTTATCCCGGATTGCTGAAGCAAATTTCCGCCCCACCGCTGTTACTCTACGTCCGCGGCTGCACGGAAGTCCTCAATCGTGCGCAAGTATCCATAGTAGGCAGCCGCAACGCCACGCCTTACGGCCGCCACATTGCTTCGACCCTCGCATCGGGTCTGGCCGGTTGTGAAATCACGGTTACGAGTGGTATGGCATTGGGGATCGACGCCGCCGCGCACCAGGGGGCCCTCGAGGGTGACGGCACGACCATCGCCGTCGCGGCCCACGGGTTGGGTGAGGTGTATCCTCGCCGTCACCGACGACTCGCCGCGCGCATATGCCGCAGGGGTGCAATCGTCTCGGAGTTCGCTCTGGGAGTCGCTCCGCGTCCGGCCCATTTTCCTCGTCGCAATCGTCTGATCAGTGGATTATCGCTTGGTACCGTCGTCGTGGAGGCGAACCGCAGGAGCGGCTCGTTGATTACGGCAAGATACGCGGCAGAACAGAATCGCGAGGTGTTCGCGATACCGGGACCGGTATATTCTCCGCAGTCCCACGGCTCACACGAACTTATTCGACAAGGCGCCAAGCTGGTGGAACGCCTCGAACACATACTCGAGGAAATTCCGGTGTGCGCACGCCACCTTCCTGTTGTCGCCGATGAACCGGAACCCAAGACGACGGAATTCAAACGCTTACTCGCGTTCATGGGACATGAACCGGTGACCGTAGACCTATTGGTAGCCCGTAGCGGATTGACGGCGGACAAGGTTTCCTCCATGCTGTTGCGCATGGAGGTCAGCGGCTGCGTCGCGTCCTGCGCCGGGGGTGAATACGTTCGAGTCCCACGAAAATCTACTACGAGGGTATAGATCTAAATGAAAGAAAACGTACTAGACGTTCTCATGTACTTGTTCGAAAACTACATTATCGATGAGTCCGGACTGCAGAAGGACCACGATACACTGACTGCGGAACTGTCGACTGCCGGATTCGAACACCGTGAGATCCTCAAGGCGTTTGATTGGCTGCAGGACTTGTCGGAAATGTGTGATCCCGAAGTCCCGCCTTCGGCACGCACACGAGTGACGTCAATGCGCCAATATACACCGCAAGAAATGCACAAGCTGGATAATGAAATACGCGGTTTCTTGTTGACGTTAGAGCAGACCGGCGTTTTGGACACCAAGGCCAGGGAGGTAGTGATCGATCGAATCATGGCCCTGGAAACGGAGGATATCGATATTGACCAAACGAAGTGGGTGACCATGATGGTGCTTTGTAACCAGCCGGGTCGTGAAGACGTCAGCATTTGGATGGAAGACGTCGTAATGAACGGTGTCCAGGGGCATCTGCAATAGCTTGGATATTGCAGGTATTCGTTTCTTCGGCTAAATACGGTCTATTATATTTTTAAGATTTAATACTGCTCGTTGCCAGACCGTTGTAGTCCACACTACGCAATATGTCCAAGAATCTCATCGTCGTCGAGTCGCCGACCAAGGCCAGAACCATCACCAAGTACCTGGGAAAGGACTTCCAGGCAATGGCTTCGTACGGCCACGTTCGCGATCTGACTCCCAAGACCGGTGCGGTGGATCCCGACCACGGCTTCAAGATGACCTATGAGGTTATCGAGCGCAATAAAAAACACGTCGACGCCATCGCCAAGGCATTAAAAAAGTCAGACGCTCTTTATCTGGCGACCGACCCGGACCGAGAGGGAGAGGCCATTTCCTGGCACCTTCTGGAAATTCTCAAGGAACGCAACATCCTCGACGGCAAACCCGTGCACAGAGTGGAGGTGTACGAGTTCACAAAAAGTGCAATACAACGGGCCGTGGCACATCCCAGAACGCTGTCCCAGAGCCTGGTTAACGCCCAACAGGCGCGTCGCGCGCTGGATTATCTCGTTGGCTTCAATCTGTCTCCACTGCTGTGGAAAAAGATCAGTCCCGGACTGTCGGCGGGCCGTGTGCAGAGTCCGGCATTGCGTCTAATTGTGGAGCGCGAAGACGAAATCGATAAATTCGTCAAACAAGAGTATTGGACCATCGAAGCCGACCTTAATCACGACTCAACGAGCTTTATCGCCAAACTTACTCAATTAGATGGCGAAAAATTAGAACAATTTTCGATAACGAATGAGAAGCGGGCGCAGCAAGTGCAGCAAGAACTGACCACGGCTGCGCGCGGCAAGCTGCGGGTTACGCAGGTGGAAAAAAAGCAGCGCAAGCGTAATCCATCACCGCCGTTCACTACCTCGACACTTCAACAGGAAGCGGCGCGCAAGCTTGGATTCAGCGCGCAACGAACCATGCGCGTTGCCCAACAGCTCTACGAAGGTGTTGAAATCGACGGTAGCAGCGTAGGTCTGATCACCTATATGCGAACCGACTCGGTACACCTTGCGGCAGAAGCCGTCAACGACCTGCGCGACTTCATCGTTAACCGCTACGGCGCCGATAACTTGCCGGATAAACCACAAGTCTATCGAAACAAGTCGAAAAATGCTCAAGAAGCGCATGAGGGTATTCGTCCGACTTTGGCGGCGCGCACTCCCGAGAGCATCAAGGGGTCGCTCGGCGTCGAACAGGCGAAACTGTACCAGCTGATATGGAACCGCACCGTCGCATCGCAAATGCTACACGCGATCCTGGACACCGTTGCCGTCGATATGGAGGCCAAAGCGGGTAGCGTATTTCGCAGCACTGGATCGACCATACGCAAGCCCGGTTTCATGACTGTTTACCAAGAGGGGACCGACGACGCCAAGAAATCGGACGAAGAACAGAAATCGCTACCGCCCCTCAAGAAGGGCGATCTCGTTGATGTGCGCGACATCAGGAAAGAACAACACTTCACCGAACCGCCGCCTCGTTATTCGGAGGCGAGCCTGGTAAAAACACTCGAGGCCCACGGGATCGGCCGTCCCTCTACTTACGCGACCATCATCTCGACACTGCTGCAGCGCGAGTACGTGACGTTGGAAAATCGGCGATTTTCACCCACCGACATGGGCCGCGTCGTCAATAATTTTCTTTCCACGCAGTTTTCACAGTACGTCGATTACGACTTCACGGCGAAATTAGAAGATCTTCTGGACTCCGTGTCCCGCGGCGAGCAAAACTGGCTCGACATCATGCAGGACTTCTGGCGCCCCTTCAAATCCCAGGTAGAGGAGAAAGAAAACGTCTCCCGGGAAGAAGCAGCCCAGACACGACAACTTGGAATTGATCCGAAATGTGGAAAACCGGTAAGCGTCCGCATGGGTCGTTATGGACCGTTCGTTCAAATCGGTACGCGCGACGACGATGAAAAACCCCGGTTTGCCGGTCTGAGGCCCGGCCAAAAGCTGAATGACATCGATTTGGATACCGCACTGGAGTTGTTCAAGCTTCCTCGAGAACTGGGTGTGAGTCCTGAAGGAGAAAAGATCTCCGTGAACATCGGTCGCTATGGTCCTTACGTGCGGTACGACAACAAGTTCGCCGCCATCAGGGAAGACGATCCCTATACCATCACATTGGAACGCGCCCTTGAGTTGGTCGCGGAAAAGAAAATCGCTGACGCCGATCGGGTCATAAAATCCTTCGACGACGACATCCGTGTGCTGCGGGGAAAATACGGCCCCTACATCTCCGATGGCAAGAAGAACGCGAGAGTTCCCAAGAATACGGAGCCCGAAGACTTGACCTTGGCACAATGCAAGGAACTTCTCGAGGCGGCCCCCGAGCGCCGTCGAAAGAAAAAGAAAAAAACGAAAAAATCCGCTAAGACCGCATCCGCCAATTCATGAGGCTGCCCCCCCTGGACGCAGCAACTCTTCGACTGCACGCAAGTTAGCGCGCCGCATGGGCCTCCCCTCCACCGGGCAAATGGGCGCCTCCCGAATCTGCTTGCTTGGAAAGGTCAGCAATTCCACCGTGCCATATTCGACGTCAAAGCGGAAACCGGGTATTTGCACAAAGCGCTTCCCGGCGAAGCGCACCCGCCGATCAAACGCCTGGCAATGAATCCGATGTCGACGGATATGGAACACCACCTCATCGGGGTGGTCCGCAAAAAGGTGGAGCTCGATCGGAGTGTTCTGAGTGATGTTCCCGCGCAGCAGAGCACCCACCAGACGCGGCTGGAACCGCTCGAATAATCGCATCGTCTCCGCGGCCCTCAGCCTGGCGCTTTGCAGTGTGTCCGTGATCGATGCGCCGCGAAACAGCCTGAGTCGCGTGGCCAGCGCGGCCTCGATTTCTCGATTGGCGGGCAGCGGTGTACATCGATGGTCGAATCCCAAACGCTCGCAGGCTTTTTGCTTGGCGAGCTGGTAATCTCGAACCCACTCCTCGGCCATCAATCGAGCGGCCTCCTCGCACACCGATTGCCGTTTTTGCTCCTCCCCACGGCTCCGCTTTCCGCCGCTGCGACGAGCCGCTGTAATATGCTTCGGCGTCATAACCGCTAGAACAGGCCTTCGGGGACCGGCCCCGATGCCGGTACGCCGGCGGAAGAAGAACCGATCTGCTGATCCAGGTTTGCTATCGACGGGCCCGGTTCGGTTCCGGCTGCGAAAACCTCTTCGTACGCCTGCGGATCTGATTCGACGGTCGCCTTTCCGGTTTCACTGGACACGATGCGAGTGACGATGTTGTCGGGTCTTGGGGTCTGCCGTTCCGGAGATGCAGCGAGCGCCGACCTCATAAAATCGATCCAGATCGGCAACGCCGCTCTGGACCCGGCTTCACCGCGCCCCAAGGTCACGGGGTCATCGAAACCGGTCCACACAGTCGTTACCACGTCCGCGTTGAACCCGGAAAACCAGGCGTCCCTGAAGTCGTTGGTGGTCCCGGTCTTTCCCGCAATATCGGACCGGCCTAGGGAAAGCGCGCGTTTGCCGGTACCGACGCGCATTACGTCCTGCATCATGCTGGTGATTAGATACTGATTATCCGAACGCAAC
>JBFGKR010000002.1:0-16931 GCA_041576575.1 Arenicellales bacterium
CGGCGATCCTGGCGCGCGACAATATAGAACAGGTGGAGGTCGTCGATTTCGAGGAGCTGGGCATGGAGGCAATTCGCAAAATCCGAGTCAAGAACTTTCCCGCGTTTATAATCATTGACGACAAGGGTAACGACTTCTTCGCCGACCTGTGATAGTACCCCGAAGTCGACATTCGAGGACGCGTAGGGAGGAGGGTAACCGCCCGCACGACGGCGAGCAGGTGCGACGGAAGTCAGTGGGTCGATAATGCCAACCTTGTTGTTCAAAAGCGAGATCGACTCCCCGCTTCGGTGGAAGAGGGCCCTGGAGTCGAAGATGCCCGAGTTGGAGGTGCGCATCTGGCCCGAGGTTGCGAATCCCGAAGACATCGAGTACGCGCTGGTGTGGGGCGCTATCGGCGATGCGCTGCAACCGCTGCCGAATCTCAGAGTGCTGTTTTCGCTCGGTGCCGGAGTGGATCACTTGCTTGAACAAGAAGGTCTGCCGCGAGACCTGCCGATGGTGCGCATGCTTGACGGGGCGCTGACACAAGGGATGAGCGAATACCTGTTGTATCACGTGCTCCGATACCATCGCCGCATGCCGCAGTACGAAGAGCAACAACGTGCCCGACGCTGGCGCCCGTTACCGCAGTTGGAATCCCGGGATTGTCGGATCGGAATCATGGGCCTCGGCGTCCTGGGCACGGACGCCGCGAAAAAGTTTCACGCGTTGGGATTCGCAGTTTCCGGCTGGAGCCGCAGAGGAAAATCCTTGTCGGGGGTTCAAAGCTTTCGAGGTAGGGCGCAATTGGAATCGTTTCTCAACAACACGCAGATACTCGTGTGCCTGCTGCCTTTGACCACGGAAACCGCCGGCATCATTAATCGCCGCACCTTGAGTGCCTTGCCGCGCGGGGCTTACGTCATCAACGCGGCGCGAGGTAGTCACGTAGTGGAAGACCATGTTCTCGAAGCGCTGGATTCCGGCCAGCTGGCCGGTGCTACGCTGGACGTGTTCGAGAACGAGCCCTTGCCCCCTTCGCATCCGTTTTGGAGCCATCCTTTGGTGACTGTCACGCCCCATGTCGCCAGCCTCACCAACCCGGACACGGCCGCCTTGCACGTGGTGGAGAACATCCGGCGCCATCGATGCGGGCAGCCTCTGACGGGCGTCGTGGATCTGGAAAAGGGGTACTAGTGACTTCGCGCCCTGCCGATGCGCAACGCAAACCCCTGCGGGTCGCGATTGCCGGATTTGGTGCCGTCGGTCGCGCAGTGTCGGAGCGACTCCACGCGGGCATCGCGGGTTTGACTCTGTCCGCGGTGTCGGCAAGGGATCGAGAACGCGCCCAGGACCGCCTGCGCCAAATGCACATGTCGGTGCCGGTGCTGCCGCTCGCGGCACTCGCGAAAGTCGCGGACGTCATTGTCGAATGCGCTCCCGCGGCGGTCTTTGAGCAAGTAGCGAGGCCGGCGGTGGAGTACGGCAGGGTGCTCGTTCCGATCAGCGTGGGCGCGCTGCTGGAACACTGGGAGCTGGTGGAACTCGCCGAGCTTCGAGGTGCGCGAATCGTGATTCCCACCGGTGCCCTGCTCGGATTGGACGCGGTGCAGGCGGCAGCCGAGGGCGATATCGAATCGGTGCGCATGGTCACCCGCAAGCCACCGGGTGGACTCGCGGGCGCGCCGTACTTGATCGAGCACGGAATTGAGCTCGGGGATCTGCAGGCTCCAGTGCGGGTGTTCTCTGGAAGTGCGCGCGAAGGGGCGCGCTGTTTTCCCGCCAACGTCAACGTGGCGGCGGTTCTGGGCATCGCCGGCATAGGCCCGGATCGGACACAACTCGAAATCTGGGCCGACCCTGCGGTGTCGCGCAATACGCACCATATAGTCGTCGAAGCGGACAGCGCGCGTATTGAGTTGAAAATTGAGAATGTTCCGTCCGCGGAGAATCCGCGCACCGGAAAGATCGTTGCGCTCAGCGTCGTCGCCACATTGAGGAAACTGGCGGCGACGCTGTGCGTCGGCACCTAGACTCGGCAGCGCCAATGGCAGGAACTGCGGGTGCGCTCATTACTGGACAGAGTATTCAATGTGGATGCGGCGTCGACGACGGCGGCTTAGGACGTGTACACAGGCTCACGATTCTCATGAGTTACGTACGCCGTTCGCAAGAATGTTATATTGCGGTGTATCCGTCCGAATAACGATCGCCCCGTTGGAAGATGTTCACAACCCGACCTGAATTGCTGGGAACCTTTGGCATGGTCGCCTCCACACACTGGCTCGCATCGGCCACGGGGATGGCCGTTTTGGAGAAGGGCGGGAACGCCTTCGACGCCGCCGCCGCCGCGGGCTTCGTATTGCAAATCGTGGAGCCGCACCTCAATGGTCCCGGTGGGGAATTGCCGATCCTTATCTACGACGCCAATCTTCAAAACACTTCGGTCGTCTGCGGACAGGGCGTCGCCCCTGCCGCGGCGTCGATCCAAGCATTCCGGAATATGGGATTGGACATGGTGCCGGGATCCGGGCTGTTAGCGGCGACGGTTCCCGGTGCGTTCGGCGCGTGGATGTTGCTGTTGCGGCAGTTTGGCACGCTGCCGTTGTCGCAGGTTCTGGCCCCGGCCATCCATTATGCGCGGGAGGGCCATCCGCTGGTGCCCGGCGTGTGCGGCACCATAGACGACGTCCGTGACCTGTTCCGCCAGGAATGGCCGAGTTCCGCCGCGCTGTATTTGCGTCAGGGAGCGACACCCAAGCCGGGCACTTTGTTTCGAAATCCCGAACTTGCCGATACCTACAGCCGCATCGTACGCGAAGCAGAGACGGGGAGCCGCGATCGGGAGACGCAGATCGAATTGGCCTGCCGCGCGTTTTATCGCGGTTTCGTCGCCGAGACCATCGGCGGGTTTTGTCGCGACAACGAATTTATGGACACCAGCGGAGAACGGCACCGGGGCTTATTAACGGCGGACGATCTTGCGGCTTGGCAGGCGTCGATAGAAGAGCCCCTTTCCTACGACTACCACGGGTACACCGTATACAAGACAGGGCCCTGGGGGCAGGGGCCGGTGTTTCTGCAGCAGCTCGCGCTGTTGAAGGGTATCGACATCGGGGCGATGGATGCGAACGGCCCCGAGTTCGTGCATACGGTGTTGGAATCGGCCAAGCTTGCCTTCGCCGACCGCGAGGCGTTCTATGGTGATCCCGAGAGCGTCCGCGTGCCCGTCGAACGGCTGTTGAGCGACGCGTACAACGACGAACGCAGAGGCCTCATTACGGACCGAGCCAACCTGGAGCTGCGGCCCGGCTCGGTACCGGGCTATGGTGCAGATCCGATCAATCGCGCCGCGGACCCGGGGAGCACGCCGCCCAGTGCGGCCACGCTCGGCGCGGCGGATGACGGACGCGTTCGATACGGCGCATACCCGGGGGACACGTGCCACCTGGACGTGGTCGATCGGCACGGAAACATGGTCGCGGCCACGCCCAGCGGCGGATGGTTGCAGAGTTCCCCCGTCATTCCCGGCCTCGGATTTGCGTTGGGTACGCGCGCGCAGATGTTCTGGTTGGAAGACGGGCACCCGTCGAGTCTGGCTCCGGGCAAGCGACCCCGCACGACGTTAACGCCTTCGATCGCATTCAGGGATGGAGAACCCTATTTGGCGTTTGGGACGCCCGGCGAGGACAAGCAAGACCAATGGTCTTTGACGTTTTTTCTGCGTCACGTCCATTTCGGCTTGAATCTGCAGCAGGCCATTGACGCACCCATGTTTCACACCAGTCACTTCCCGAGTTCGTTCCATCCCCGTCTGTCCTACCCGGGCCTTGTCAGCCTCGAAAGCCGCTTCCCGGACGCGACCATCGAGGATCTGCGCCGCCGCGGGCACCGGGTGCATGTCGAAGACGATTGGAGTTTGGGTCGCCTGAGTGCGGTCGCCCGGGTGGGCAAGGTCTTGAAGGCGGGCGCGAATCCACGGTACATGCAGGGTTACGCGGCGGGTCGATAACGGCCGCGTTTTCCGGGCGGGCCAAGCCGTCGATGCTCGGCGACGAACTGGTCAAGCCGTAAGCGTTGGGTTAGGCTACCGCAGCTGGACTGTACGTTACATCAAGGACCGCGGGCGATGGCTACAGACTCGAGCAGCTGGACGCCGGGGAGTCGGGGCCTGAACTCGAAGCCAGAAGCGCTTTTCTCAGTCGTAGCCATGGATTTAGTGAAGCGCCGATCGGGGCGTGCACGGATAAGGTCGCGCCGGGGACGGGCGCACACCCGGGGGCAAAGCGCGACGTCGGACGTGGATCGATTTTTCTATCGCGACTGGGCCGCGCTTCACTTTGTTCGCCGCCTTGGTGCAATATACGGGCAAATGATTAAATTTTTAACCAGAGGGTGGAGCATGACTAAGAGATACCTATTAGGTTCCGTTTGCGCGTTTCTGATTTACACGACTTTGCCGACGCAACTTCTTGCCGCGGAGATCCCGTGCAGCACCGCCAAATTGATCGTTCCGTGGAAGGCCGGGGGCGGAACCGACATCATTTTTCGCATTGTGGCCGATGCTGTGAATCGAAGTGGAATCGAACCGCAGCTCCAAGTGGTCAATATAACCGGTCAGGGAGGGAATAAAGGCGCCAAGGAAGCGCGGACAGCAAAGCCCGACGGCTGCACCTTATTTGCAATGCATCAGAGCGCCATCACCAGCTTCCTCAGTGGGCGCGTCGATTTCACCTGGGACGCCTTCGAGCCCGTCGCTATGCTCACCAACACACCGTCGATTATCGGAGCCAACAAAGATGTCCCGTACGACGACGTCGAACAGCTGATAGCGGCGGCGAAAGAGAAACCGGGAGAAATTCTTGCGGGGGGGACACTGGGTTCCACCAGTCAGTTCATATTTCTGTTGCTGGAGAACGCAGCCGGTGTGAAGTTTAAGCACATCTCGTACGACGGAACCCGTGAGAGGATGACTGCGTTGCTCGCAAAAAACATCGAACTCGGAGAAATCAACGTTACCGCCGCGCAGAAGTACATTAAAACCGACGAACTGAAGGCACTCGGCATCGCCACCGCAGACAGGGACAGCCGGGTGCCGGAAATCAGGACGCTCAGGGAACAAGGCGTGGATCTGGTATTTGGTTTGGACCGAGGGGTCATGTTGCCCAAGGGCACCGATCCAGAGATCGTAAAACATTACGAGGCGGCGTTTCTCAAGGCGATGAACGATCCCCAGGTCAAGAGCCAACTCGAAGCCAAGGGAAGTTCAGTGCGCCCTTTGTCGAGCGCCGACTACCGGAATCACCTCTCCAACACCTTCGAGGCCTTCAAGATGGCGGCCATCGAAGTTGGCATTTACAAACCGTAAGCAACGCAATCCTGTATCGATCACATTCGAAACCGGTGGCCACATCCGAACGGCCACCGGTTTGAAACTAACGGAGTCGGGGAAAGACAGCGTGGGTCGATTTAGTACAGACACGCTGATTGCGATATTCCTGTTGTTGTTTTGCGGCGTATTTTTGGCTGCAAGCTTCACCATTCGCGAGACCACCTACGCCAGCCTGGGGGCGGAAGTCTGGCCTCGGGTGATACTCGTTTTCCTGAGCCTTTTAAGTCTGGGTTACCTCGTCCAGTCCCTGCGCCCCGGCAATCGGGACGACACTCCAGAGCGACCTAGCTTCAGGAATTGGTTGTCCGCGCACACCAATGCATTTTGGTGCTTTTGGTGGTTTGGAATTTTCTTGGCAACGCTACCCTACCTCGGAATGTTGTTGGGCGGTGTCTTGTTCGTTTACGCCACCCTCACTTCACTCGGACGTCGTGACCTGCGTAGCCACCTCGTCCACGCGGCGATTGCCGTCGTTTCGGTCGCAGCCATGTGGTCGCTGTTTACTTACGGCCTGAACGTGTTTCTCCCGGAAGGAACCGTCTTCCGCATGCATTGACCGGCATGTTGCACCGAGGCGGAGAATACGCAGGTTATCCACTTGTTTACAACGAGAAAAACGATCGTTGCGTAGTGCGAAACCCGGTTTACACGGACGCGCCTTTCCCCGCGCTGCGTTGGTCTCGGCGCCTGGACTTGGATTTCGCCCATCGGAGGGTGGCAGTCGTATTGAGGTCAGCCGCGAAAGGCTGTTCGGTCCCGACCACGGCCCGGCCCCTGCGCCATCACCCGGGCACGCCGACGTCCGATACGGCTTGAAGGAGCGCCCTTGGTAATCGAAAACGTCATCGCTGCGGTGACGGCTGTTTTTGAGTTACACACCTTGGCCTTGATGACGCTCGGGGTCACCGCCGGGCTCGTCGCCGGTGCCATCCCCGGCTTCACCATTGCCATGGCCGTGGTGTTGACGCTGCCGTTTACCTTCGGAATGACCGCGACCCAGGGCCTTTCGACCATGATCGGGGTGCTGGTCGGCGGGCTTTCCGGTGGACTCATGGCGGGCATGCTCACCGGAATTCCCGGTACGCCGTCGTCCGTCGCCACGACGTTCGACGGTTTCCCCATGGCGCGGAGGGGGCGCCCCGGATTGGCGCTCGGAATCGGCGTGTGGTCGTCTTTTTTCGGCGGAATTACGGGCGCCGTCGTTCTCGTCACCCTGGCTCCGCAACTGGCGCGCGTGGGGCTGGAATTCGGGCCCTGGGACTACTTCGCGCTGGTCATGTTCGCGTTGACCATTACCTCCAGTCTTTCCGGCAAGGCTCTGCTCAAAGGTATCATAGCCGGCACGTTGGGCCTGCTCGTAGCCGCCATCGGTGAAGACGAAGTCAACGGCGTGGCCCGGTTCACCTTCGGCAGCGACGCCATACGTCAAGGCTTCGCGTTTCTACCGGTGTTGGTCGGGTTGTTCGCCTTCAGCCAGTTATTGAGCGATGTTCAGGATCGCGACAAGGCGCGCAAGGCTCTGATGCCGAAAGGTACCAAGGCGGTGAAGGTGGAACACCGGAAGGCGATCGTAGAAGTCCTGCGTCGCTGGACCGTAGTCATACGCTCATCCATGATCGGTGTATTTACCGGGATACTGCCCGGTGCAGGTTCTTCGGTCTCCAACATCCTGGCTTACGATCAGGCCAAGAAGGCGTCGAAGCATCCGGAAGACTTCGGCACCGGAATTCCTGACGGAATCGTTGCGCCGGAGTCCTCGAACAACGCTACAGAAGGCGGTGCTCTGATCATGGTGATGGCCCTGGGAATTCCAGGCGACATCGTCACCGCAGTCATGCTCGGTGCGCTGTTGATTCACGATGTGGTGCCGAGCCCGTCCTTCATTAGCGACGAACCGGTGCTCGCCTATTCCATCTTCATCGCATTCTTCTTCGCGCATTTCATCATGGTCACGATGCAGGCCGTGTGTCTGCGGATCTTCGTTTTAATCACGCGGATACCGATGTACGTCCTAGCATCGATCATCCTCGTCTACTGCGCTATCGGTGTGTTCGCCCTCCACAACGTCGGTTTCGACTTGTGGACCCTGTTCGTGTTTGGAATCGTCGGCTACACGATGCGCAATCTCGGGTTTCCCCTCGCGCCGATGATACTCGGTGTGGTGCTCGGCGACATTGCCGAACTCAATCTCAATCGTGCGTGGTCCATCAATAACGACATCAGCCTTTTTATCACCCGTCCGTGGTCGTCGTTCTTCCTCACCCTGGCGCTATTCTCCGCTGTATTTCCTTGGTATCAGCGCGACCGGAACCGAAGGCAATGGACCATTTTCTATCTTCCTGTGTTTCTTCTCGTTATTGCCGTCCCCGTTCTTGCCATGGGCGGCATGGTGCGCCCGGTGATCGGGACCGGTCTTGTCTTTCTGGGCGGGTACATGCTGTGGCGCCGTGTCCAAACCGCTAATTGGAAGCAGAGTACCTGAGTGTCTCAAACCATGAATTACGACGTATTTAACGGCGACGCCGACGGCGTCTGTGCGTTGCAGCAGATACGCTTGACGGATCCGATTGAAAGCACCCTCGTGACCGGCGTGAAACGCGACATTAAGCTGCTCAGACGCATTGACCCCTCCCCCGGAGATTCGATAACCGTCCTCGATATTTCCCTCGAGACCAACCGCGAAGACCTGCAACGGGTGCTCGCCTGCGGCGCCTCGGTGCGCTATTTCGACCATCATTATTCGGGCAAGGTCCCCATTCACCCGAATTTATCCACCCACATCGACGCGTCCCCCGACACCTGCACCAGCTTGTTGGTGAACGCGTACTTGAACCGGCGATTTCTGGCGTGGGCCGTCGTCGGGGCGTTTGGAGACAACTTCGACGCACGCGCACGCGAGGCGGCGGAGCCTTTAGGGCTGGATCAAGATCAATTGCCGCAGCTGCGGGAGTTGGGAATTCTCCTGAACTACAACGCCTACGGACGCAGCGTCGCAGATCTTCACTTCCCCCCGGATGAGCTATTTCGCCGAATACACCCCTATACGGACCCGCTCGCTTTCGTTGCCGACGACACGACGTTTGGTCGCCTTCGTGACGGCTACGCCGAAGACATGGCACAAGCGGAACAGATGGAGCCGGAGTGGGCCGAAGCGCATTGTTCTGTCTACATATTTCCGTCCGCCGCTTGGGCGAATCGCGTCAGTGGCGTGTTCGCAAACCGGCTTGCAAAACGGGCCCCCGACAAAGCCCACGCGATACTGCTCGAGTTGAACGGCGGCGGTTACCTGGTGAGCGTGCGAGCGCCGCTGTCCAATCCACAGGGCGCCGATGCGCTGTGTCGTCTGTTTCCTACCGGTGGCGGACGCAAGGGTGCGGCGGGGATCAACCATCTTGCCGAATCGTCCCTGCAGGAATTCCTGCGTCAATTCAAAGCCGCCTACGGCTGAGCTCACTGGGCATTCTTGTTGCCCGCCCGAGAAGCCGGGAGTGCCGGGATTAGAACGGCGTTTTGACATTGACCGCCAGGCCGAAGAAATTCAAATTTGCGTCCAAACGCACGTATTGCAGTTCAAACTGCGCCAAAGCGAGACTGAAGCCCAGGCCGAGTCCCGCCGCCAACCCCGATTCTTCGTGAGACGCGGCGCCCGCGTCGAGTCGCTGACGGAGCACGCCCGCCTTGGCGATCACGTAAACCGGTCCTGCGCTTCGAAGCGCCCCGAAAAGCCCTACGGCTTCCACCTCCCAGTCGCCGCCACCCGGCGCGTCGCCCGCATCGGTGGTCGTCGTATACGCACCTTCAATCGCGAAATCGGCGGCCCATAAGTCCAGGAATTCGTATCCTATCGCAAGGCCCAAATTCGTGACGTCGTCAAATCCGTCGTCGTCGTTGGTAATGATTCCTCCCTGCAAACCGAAATAGAGACCGTCCTCCGCGTACGTCTGCGGACAAACCACGAGCATGGGCAGGAACGTAAAAATCAGCACGCATTTTCGACTCATTGCGAACCCGCTTGGCATTATTGTCGTTAAAATCGCTATACTCGGCGCTCGCTGCGCCGCAGCGGCACCATACCGGTGCTGCACGAAATAATCAAAACTTGAAGGTGGTTCCGTCGGATCGAGGCGGCAACTTCCGCAGCGCCGTTGCCGAATCTTGTTCGAAGCAGCGAGCTTCAGCCGTGTGCTAGGCTAACGTCGGATTGAGTCGCCCCTATGGGTATTCAAGCGGATTCCAACATGAGCGTAACACCCGTCCTCGAAGTTCGAGGTTTGTGCAAGCGGTATGCCGGAATCACCGCCGTTGACGGTGTCAGTTTTTCCATCGTCGAAGGCAGTTGCTTCGGCCTGCTGGGGCCTAACGGCGCGGGCAAAACGACTACGGTCGAGATCATGGAGGGGATCATCGAACCCACGTCGGGAGAAGTCGACTATCTAGGCGCTCCACGCGATCGGCTTTTCCGGGAGCAGATCGGCATCCAGTTTCAGTCCACGGCTCTGCAGGATTATCTGAACGTCGAGGAGACGCTGCGTCTGTTTCTGGGGTTGTACGAACACACCTCCGAGCTGTCCGAAATCGTGCAGATATGCGCGCTCCAGGAGCTGATGGCCCGCGATAATCGAAAGTTGTCCGGTGGTCAGAGGCAACGCCTGTTACTGGCGATCGCTTTGTTGAACGATCCCCGCGTATTGTTCCTGGATGAGCCGACCACCGGCCTCGATCCTCAGTCGCGGAGAAACTTCTGGCACCTCGTCGACCGTGTAAAGAGGGAACGCAAGACTATTGTCCTGACGACGCACTACATGGAGGAGGCTTATCGGTTGTGCGACGAAATCGTGATCATGGATCGCGGAAAAATCATCGCTCAGGGATCTCCGACCGAATTGTTGGCGGAGCACTTCGATGAAACCATACTCCAGATTCCGGCAGAAGACTTTAACGTGCCGGCGGAACGCTTCCCCTATACCGTTCTAAACGATGACCGTAATGTGGAGATATCGGTCAAGGACGTAGACGCGGCCATCCGGCGACTCATCGACTGCGGGGTTTCACTGCGGCATCTTGAGATACGACCTCGTACGCTGGATGATTTGTTTCTGGAGTTGACAGGAAAGGAGCTACGCACATGACTCGAAGGTTCCTCGCAGTTTTTCACGCTCGAAACATCGAATTCGTAAGAGACCGATCTTCCGTGAGTTGGAATTTATTGGTCCCCGTATTGCTGGTTCTGGTGATGGCATGGATATTCTGGGAGGACTCAAGGCCTCTGTTCAAAGTCGGCGTCGTCGACCGTTCCGGGGAATTCGATTCCGACGCGCATACGTTTTTCACCACCCGGCATATTCAATTTGTCGTCGTCGATGACGAAGCACTGGCAATACGCAAAGTCGCGCGCCATCAGCTCGACATGCTGCTCAATCTGGAGAGAGAACGCACTTATTGGGTGAACACCGATTCTCCCAAGGGATATATCCTGGAAAAGATGCTGCTCGGCAGCGGTGGCACGACCCTGAGCAAGGCCCCGGTGTCCGGCGATCCCGTACGCTATATCGATTGGCTGCTTCCTGGTATTCTAGGCATGAACATGATGTTCTCCTGTTTCTTCGGGGTCGGCTTTGTCGTCGTTCGATACCGTAAGACCGGTTTCTTGAAACGGCTCAACGCGACTCCGCTCCGCGCCATTGAATTTCTCTCGGCGCAGATCGCTTCGCGGCTGCTGATCACTATTTCGTCGGTTTCCATCGTCTTTGCCGGCACGAGCCTGTTTCTCGGTGTCCGTATGGAAGGCAGCTATTTGTTGTTGTTCGCAGTGGCTGCGCTGGGGGCGATTTCCATGATCGCGCTCGCGCTAGTCGTCATATCACGCGTGAACAGCGAGGAGCTGGCGAGTGGACTGCTGAATTTTCTCGGATGGCCAATGATGTTGTTGTCGGGGGTATGGTTTTCCATGGAGGGCAGTAACGAATTGTTGCAAGCGGCATCCCAGGTCTTGCCGTTGACACATGTCCTGGAGGCGGCCCGTGCAATCATGATCGACGGGATGGGCTGGGCGCACGTCGCGCCGAATCTGATGGTCCTCTTCGCCATGGGAGCGGCTTGCATGACCGCGGGAGCGATTTTGTTTCGGTGGCGATCGGATACGTAAGCGCCCGGCGTTGCCGTCGACGCAGCCGCGCCTGAGATCGACGGTAAAAGCATCGGTTTTCATGGCGCGGTTCGGACGAATAAGGCAGGGTATCTGCCATAGAGAGAAGCGACGTGTATCGCAATGATTAATGATGGAGCCGCAGACTTTGGACAGAAGAGGAGAGAGTAGAACGCGACCAACGCTTTTACGGCGGCTGCTCCACTCGCTCGCAGCGACGGCGCTCGTGGTGCAATCCTCGTTGGGTGCGCAGGAGTCGACAACGCGGACCGACTCCGGACTCGCCGCCTCCGCACAGGCGCAGGCCGTCGTTGGAATCAATGGATTCTCGGAGGATCTGCAGGCCTGGGACGATTTCTTGATTACCCTGATAAAACAGACCGTCGCCAATCTTCCGGTGGATCAAACGACTCGCGTCGAACTGATGGATATCGTGCTCGATGCGCGCTACGAGGCCGTAAACGTAATCGAGAGCAATGTGCGGGACTGGCCCGCGGCGTTCCGCGGGCTATTTATTCAAACTTGGGACAGATTGACACCGATATTGGAGCGATATGGCGATAAGTCGGAGTCCGTGTCGCCCTTTCAATTCATGCTCAGCGCAACGGAAATGCTTGAAAACATGGAGCAGATGGCACGGAATTTCGGTATCGATTTGTCGGAGGTCATGCGCCGTCTGGTGGTGATGTACCAGGTCGACGGCAAGCCAGCCGTTCAAGCGCACGGCGGTGTCGATCCCGAGCTACGTACAATGTTCGGTTTTGGTCCGCCTCTGCCCCCGCCCGGGGTGCGACAACTGCCCGAGCCGGTCGATCAGAGAGATAAACGCTCAGGTGTCTTCATAAAGCGCGCATGGGCCGCGTCGGGCCGGCCGGGATTATCTCGTCTTCGAGGTTGGGCCCCGACCCGCGGCGATATTCATGAGTATTTACCGTTGGCGCGCGATCTACTCCGGGACACGGCGCAGCGACAGCTTCAACAGTCCCAGTTGTCCCGGGAATTTCATGCGCTCTACCGCGATCTTCTGTTGGCGGTCGCCTGGCAGGAGACCTGCTGGCGTCAGTTTGTCAAGGTGGACGGCGGAATCAAGCCCATTCGCTCGGCGCGTGGAGCCGTCGGATTGATGCAAGTGGTGCCCGCGGTCTGGAGAGGTTTCTACGACGTCAATGGGCTCACGTTCGATATATTTTATAACGCCAGGGCCGGAGGCGAAATCCTTTTCTACTACTTGAACAAGCACGCCATCGCGAAACAGGAACACCGTGTCACCGGCAACGTCGATGACCTGGCGCGGGCCGCCTACGCCGCCTACAACGGCGGCCCAGGACATCTGCGACGCTACCGGCAAAAATCAACGCCCAGCGGACTGCGCGCCATCGACCAGGCGTTCTACCGGAAATACCGCCTCACCAAGAAAGGGGAGGAGCTTGCGGTTGCTCAATGCTACGCGGAATAGTGTCGCTGCATGGGAATTCCCAGCCCCGACCGCCTCGCGGCGAACGGCTTGCCCGACAAACACCGCTGAATTCGGTCGTCCACCGCGGTTGCCAACGGTGATTTGGAGATGCAACAAATGGCGTGCGGGGAGCCCGGCGTACGCGCCTGCGCTCCCGCGCCTTGCAGTTATTTGCGGCTAAAGTCGGGGCCAGGGACGCCGATAATGGCTAGACACCGTGCTTCGGCGCCACTGGCGAACTGCGGATTTAGTTCTATACTCCATGGAACATTTATAAAAATCATGGAATTGAAAGGCTTTTCTAAATAATTACTGTAAATGAGTCCGGTGACACAGAGAACAGAAAGCCGGAATTTGAAAAAAGGTTGAGACCATGCAAGCGCCGCCTATACCTCCGGATGAAGAGAACCGCCTTCGAGCTCTGCGGGACCTGCGGATCCTTGACACCGCGTCCGAGGAGCGTTACGACCGTGTTACCCGCCTCGCGCGACGCTTGTTTCAAGTGCCGATCGCCGCAATCAGCTTGGTCGACGCCGATCGACAGTGGTTCAAATCGCGGCAGGGTCTGGACGCCGAGCAAACACCCCGTGAGGTCTCCTTTTGCGGACACACGATCCTGACTGACGAGGTGTTCGTCATCGAAGACGCCGCCAGGGATATACGATTTTTCGACAATCCCCTCGTGGCCGGACCGCCGAACATTCGCTTCTACGCCGGTTATCCGTTGGCATCGGAAGACGGGTACAACCTCGGTGTATTGTGCTTGATCGATCACGTTCCGCGCACGCTGGGGGAGGATGAACGGGTTCTGCTGCGCGACCTGGCGGCAATGGTGCAAAGCGAATTCGACGCTTTGAAACGTGCCACGACCGACCCGCTCACCGGTCTGTCGAACCGACGCGGTTTTCAAGAGCTCTCGGAGCATGCGTTGGCTTTGTGCGGTCGCGTGAAGTCACCCTGTGCGCTGGTATATATAGATCTGGACAAATTTAAGAATATTAATGACGAATTCGGGCACGCGGAGGGGGATCGCGCGTTGATCGAGACCGCGCGTATGTTGCGGGACACGTTTCGCCAGTCGGACGTAATAGCGCGGCTGGGCGGCGACGAATTTTGCGTATTGATCACTGCCGCCGATCGACGTCGTCTCAATCAGGCGGTCTACCGTTTGGTGGCGCGCGTCCGTGCGCGTAACCGCACACCCGGACAGCGCTACCCGCTGGCGCTGAGTATCGGCGCCTGCCGCTGGGATTCGCAACGACATCAATCGATCACGGATCTGTTGCACGAGGCCGACGAACGAATGTACGAACATAAGCGGCGCAAGAACGGCGACGGCGGAGCCGTTCAGCAGACGATACAGCTGCAGCGTGACTCGCATCTGACCGCCGATGAGCCCGCGGCGACACGTTCCGTTTAATTTGCACAACGCGCTAATGCGGTGGATATAACCACGAACGATATGATTGCAGCTTCGACTCGATCGGTCTCCGGTCTGGCGCCTTGTGCACGATAGTGCCCCGATCCCCGCGCTGGCTCGGTCTCCAATATCTGGGCTCGCGACTCACTTGTCCGCAGCTTCGACTGAACCGTTCGCGCCGGTGCGGCGCTCAGCCCTCCCATACCCGCGCCTACATCCGATATACACGGCGTAACGAGAGCTTCCTCCAATATCTGGGCTCGCGACTCACGTGTCCGCCCGGTACCGAACCTATTCCGATGTCTCGGGTCTATAGCTAGTACACTGAACCCGAGGCCCACGCATGCGCTCACGAAGAAAACGAAGAAATGTCGTCATCGGCCTCGCCGGTCTGATTCTTGGCGGACCGGTAACCGCTAGAGCTCTGCTGCAGCCGACGCCGCGGCAAACAGCGGGTCCGTTTTATCCAACGCGGCCGCCGCTCGACGACGATAACGATTTGACGCGGGTCCGCGGCCGTCCCCGCACGGCACAGGGGCAGATCGCAGACGTCTTCGGTCGCATCTTGGATCAAGACGGACGGGCGATGGACGACGTCCGCGTTGAAATATGGCAGTGCGACGCATACGGGCGTTATCATCACCCGCGTGATCGGGGCCGCGTCATGGATGAGGATTTCCAGGGCTTCGGGCACACCTACAGCGACGCCAAGGGGAACTATCGCTTCCGTACCATCCGGCCGGTGCCGTACCCCGGCCGCACACCGCACATTCATATCGCCGTGTTCCCGCGGAGTACGGAACCTTTCACAACCCAACTGTATGTCGCAGGCGAACCGCGGAACGCCGACGACTTTCTCTTCAATCGCATAGCCCCGGAACGTCGGCATATGGTATTGGCAGACTTCGTGCCCACGGGCGACGACGGTACGCAACTGCGCGCTCACTTCGATATCGTTCTCGCGGGCACGCAGGGTACGCCCGGTAGCGCATGAGGTTCCCGCAAGCGTCCGGGTTATCGGCGTTTGAATAACCGCGGCGATGTTCGATTTTTTATCGATTCGGCGTAAATAAAATCTTGCCGCTGCGGCCTTCTCGTTCAGCGTGGGCCAAGGCCTTTTCAACGTCGGCCAAGTCGTAGGTCGCTTCGACCGGGGCCCGAATGACGCCCTCGGCGATGAGTTGCGCTACGTCGGCGTAGATCTTTTTTATTCTTTCGCGGGGACTTCGAAACAGGCACCGCACTAGCCAGAACCCCTTAAGGCTGATGTCGTGGAGGATTGCGTGATGAGGTGTAATCATGCACGGTTCGCCGCTGAGAAAGCCGTAATTGACCACGGTTCCTCCCTCCGAAAGGCAGTCGGCGAGGGCGAGACAGGCGCCGCCTCCGGCGGCGTCGAGGGCGAGCCGTACGGGCGCGCTTCCAATCTCTTTACGCACTCGTTTACCGAGGTCGTCGCCTTCCAGCACAACCATGTCGGCGCCCGCCGCGGTCAGCGGTTCGACCAGGTTGCTACGTCGCACTACGTTGATAGTGTGCAGACCGCGGGCGCGCGCGAGCCGGATCACGTGGTACCCCACCGCGGAGTTGGCGGCGTTTTGTATCACCCAGTCGCCCTGCTGGAGGTCTACGTAATCTTGCAGCATGAGCAGCGCGGTGGGTGGATTAGCCTTCATCATCGCTGCCTGCAGTACGTCCAGATTTCCAGGTATCTTGATCGCCTGTGCGGCATCGATGCGGACGCGTTCCGCCCAGTTGGCGCGGTCCAGTATCATTACGCGGTCACCCGTCGCCACCTCCGTGACGCCGTCTCCCACGGACTCGACGTGGCCGGTGCCTTCGATGCCCACCCTCGCGGGGAGGTCGGCGGGCCCGGGATAGCGCCCCTCGACAATGAGTAGATCCGCGGGGTTGATGGCGCTGGCGTCCACGGTGACGACGATCTCGCCAGGGCCGGGTTCTCCGACGTCGCCGGCGTCGATGCATCGGCATACTTCATGCGGCACGCCGTGGCGCGCGAATTCAATGGCTTTCACAGTTTCCTCCGCTTCCGCAATATTGTGTCGATATGTCTGTGTACCCGACCTAATGGCGAAACAGGGATTTCAACGATCACCCCACTGTGATCCTGAGTTCTCCGACTCCCTCGATCCCTCCCTCGAGGACGTCTCCACGCTCGACCGCGGCGACGCCCGCAGGCGTACCGGTGTAAATCAGATCTCCGGGAGCCAGTGTAAAAAACCCCGAAAGGCAGGCAATCGTCTCCGATACGGTCCATATCATTTGATCGAGGTCCCCCTGCTGTCGCACTTCTCCATTAGCCTTGAGCCATATGGCGCCCGCTTGCGGGTGCCCGATCCGGTCGGCGGGCGTTACCTCCGAGCAGGGGGCGGCGTAGTCGAAGGCCTTGCCGACTTCCCACGGGCGCCCCATCTTCTTCATCTGTCCCTGCAGATCCCTGCGGGTCATGTCCAGCCCCACCGCGTAACCGTATACGCAGTCCAGGGCATCGACCTGGGGTATGTCCTTCCCCCCC
>JBFGKR010000003.1:0-16211 GCA_041576575.1 Arenicellales bacterium
CGATATCCGAAGCAATGAAAGACTCCTCGTCGCGCAATCCCAGGAGCAGCGGCGGTCCGTTACGCGCTGCGATCAGCCGCCCCGGCTCGCGCACGCTGATTACTCCGAGCGCATACGAACCTTGGAGTTGCGCCATGGTCGCGCGGACTGCTTGTAGCAGCCCATTTCCCCGGTTCAAGTTCTGATAGATTTGGTGAACGATCACCTCCGTGTCGGTATCGGAGGTGAACTCGAACCCATCGATCTGCTGTTGCGCGCGCAGTGCGTCGTTGTTCTCAATGATGCCGTTGCACACGACAGCAACTGTACCGCGGCAAATATGCGGGTGCGCGTTCTTCTCCGTAACGCCCCCGTGCGTCGCCCAGCGCGTATGAGCGATCCCGATGGAGCCGAAGATTGCGTCTTGGTCGAGAGCGTTTTCCAGTTCTTTTACTTTTCCAATCTTGCGGGTACGCGCGAACTGGTTGGCGCCGTCGATCACCGCGATCCCGGCAGAGTCGTAACCCCGGTACTCAAGTCGCCGTAATCCCTCGAGCAATACTGGAACAACGTTCTGTGTAGCCACTGCTCCCACTATTCCACACATCTTTGTTTCCTCCTCTTGGGCGTCGATCTACGCAGCTGGGGCAGATTCAGCGCTTCTTGGGCCGCCGCCACCCTTTGAGGTTCTTTTGCCGCGCACGCGCTACCGCTAGCGCCCCCTCCGGCACGTCGTTGGTAATCGTAGACCCGGCTCCGATGGTTGCCCCGCGCGCAATCTTCACAGGTGCCACCAATTGGCAATTGGAGCCGACGAAGACGTCGTCGCCGATCTCCGTACGATGTTTTTGGGCGCCGTCGTAATTGCAGGTGATAACGCCGGCTCCTATGTTGGTGTTCGCGCCTACGTAGCTGTCGCCGACGTAGCTGAGATGATTGACTTTGGACGCCGGCCTGATTTCGCTGTTTTTGATCTCGACGAAATTACCGATATGGGCCTGCTCCCCGATTACGCTGCCGGGGCGAATGCGCGCGAACGGTCCGATACGACTGCCGGCGCCGATCACTGCGTTCTCTATGACGCAACTCGGATGCACCACCACCCCTTGGCCGATGGTGGTGTCTCGGATCACGTTGTTGGGCCCGATTACGACTCGGTCACCGAGCGTTACGGATCCTTCCAGCACGACGTTCACGTCGACCACGCAGTCGCGACCGGATTGCACGGTTCCCCGAATGTCCAAGCGGCCCGGATCAATGACGGTCACACCGCGGTTCATGAGCGCCTGCGCCTGCCGATATTGGTAGGCGCGCTCCAGAGTCGCCAAATCCTGGCGACAATTTATTCCTAATATCTCCTCGCAGGTCGGTGCTTGCAGACCTCGCACGGGCACGCCTTCTGCGCAAGCCAGCGCCACCACGTCGGTCAAATAGTATTCGCCCTGCTCGTTATCGTCTTTGATTCGCCCGAGCCAACTTTTGAGGAAACCGGCGCGGACCGCCAGGAGGCCGGTGTTGATCTCTTTGATCGCGCGCTGTGCCGCATTAGCATCCCGTTCCTCAACGACCCCGACAATGCGATCGTCGCCGCCCCGCAGAATACGCCCGTAACCGTACGGATCCTGCAGTTTTGCGGTCAATAAAGCGAGGCCGTCTTGCGCGCCGGAGACGAGCGCCCGCAACGTCTCCGCCTGCACCAGGGGCACGTCGCCGTACACCACCAGAACGAGGGTATCCGGAGCGATTCGCGGCAGTGCTTGTTGCACGGCGTGACCGGTTCCCGCCTGCTTCGCCTGCGTAACCCACTCCACCGCGTAGTCGGCGGCAGCGGCCTTGACCGCCTCGCTTCCGTGGCCGCAAACCACGCGCACCCTCGCCGGGTTGAGGGCGTGCACGGTGGCGAGAACGTGACTGAGCAGCGGCCGCCCCGCCAAAGAATGTAACACCTTTGGCAGGTCCGACTGCATTCTCTTCCCCTTGCCTGCGGCAAGAACGATGACTTCTAGGTCCATCAGTGATTCGGGCAGGTAACCGCTGTGTGCGCGCGAGAGACACTATACCACCAGGCTCGTTCAAGTGTAGAGAACTTGGGTTCTAAGCTGAGTTCCACTGCGAGCTACGAATATCTTGCAGAGACGACGTGCCCGCCTCACGGGAGTATATCTTGTCTGAACTCATCGCAGCAGCCCGGCTTTAAAACGTCGCCACGGTTCGATGGAAGCGCGATCCCGGATGTTCGGGAATCGACCAACCCGGCGGCCGACGCCCAGTCCGGGATAGTGTGTGACGGCGAATACTGGGCATATTTTTAGCAGGCAACGAACGGCTTGGTCCTGTTGCGCCGCCTGGGCGCACATTAGGGACTATGAAAGTGTGGACACGTCCGATGACACAAGGCCCGTTTGAGCTTCTTCGTCGTCCGCGTTGCGAATGTCGGTTATGGTGACCTCGTAGGTGAGCGTCTTCCCCGCTAGCGGATGGTTCGCGTCGACCGTGAGCAGTCCGTTCTCGATTTTTACAACTCGAAACTGGCGCCGGTCGCCGCGCTCACTTTCGGCTTCGAATTCGGCGCCCAAGTAACGCAGTTCTTCGGGCACGTTGTCCAGCGCATCCGTGAACTCCAGATTCGGATCGTGCGCCCCGAAGGCCTCCCCGGGTGCCAGCGTGACAACCGCCTTGTGCCCCACCTTTTGCCCTTCGAGGGCGCGCTCAATCTCCGGAAAAAGGGGACTGCGGCCGCCATGGACATACGCCACGGGGAGGTCCCGGTATTCGCAAATGTCCCCGCGTTCATCCCGGATCAGGTAGGTTATAGAGACGACCGTATTCGTCTTTACGACATCAATCGGCATGGTCTCCTCTCGGGCGGCGTCCAAGTCTCAGGAGTGGTGTGCTTCGGTGCGACGAAGAAGACGGGCTATCCTCGCCCGCGCTTGCGCAGTTTTTGGATGGCTCGCAGCTGCGCTGCGGCCTGTGCCAGCTCCGCCCTGGCCTGGGCGTAGTCGATGCCCGACTTACGATCTTTCATCTCTTTCTCGGCTCGTTTTTGCGCCTCCACGGCCGCAGCCTCATCGAGGTCGGCGGCGCGTATGGCGGTGTCCGCAAGCACGGTCACCACATGCGGTTGGACCTCCAGCAGTCCTCCGGAGACGAAAAAGAACAGCTCTTCGCCGGAAGGAGTCACAACACGGACCTCGCCCGGCTTCAGACGGGTCAAAAGCGGCGCGTGTCGCGGATAGATCCCGACCTCTCCCATCTGCGCGGGCGCGTAGACCACAGTTGCGGGGCCGGAGTGAATCTCTTCTTCCGCGCTGGCGATATCTACGTGCAACGTCATGGCCATCTGTGCCGGTCTCCGGCGATCAGGCCACTGTCTTGGCCTTTTCGGGCACCTCGTCGATGCCGCCGACCATATAAAACGCCTGTTCGGGGTACTGGTCCATCTCTCCGTCTACGATCATTTTGAAGCCGCGAATCGTTTCTTTGAGACCGACGTATTTTCCGGCCTGGCCGGTGAACGTCTCCGCCACGAAGAACGGCTGCGACAGGAAGCGTTGTATCTTGCGCGCGCGCGCGACGGTGAGTTTGTCATCCTCCGAGAGTTCGTCCATTCCGAGGATAGCGATAATGTCCCTCAGCTCCTTGTAGCGCTGCAGGGTCCCCTGCACCGCGCGCGCCGTATCGTAATGCTCCTGGCCTACGACCAAGGGATCGAGCTGCCGGCTAGTGGAATCCAGCGGGTCGACCGCCGGATAGATACCGAGTTCGGCGATCTGCCGCGACAACACCAGCGTCGCATCGAGGTGCGCGAAGGTGGTGGCGGGGGACGGGTCCGTGAGGTCATCGGCGGGAACGTATACGGCCTGAAACGACGTGATTGATCCCGTTCGCGTCGAGGTGATGCGCTCCTGTAGCACGCCCATTTCCTCCGCCAAGGTCGGTTGATAACCCACCGCGGACGGCATTCGGCCCAGCAATGCGGAAACTTCCGTACCCGCCAACGTGTAGCGGTAAATGTTGTCGATGAACAAAAGCACGTCGCGCCCCTCGTCTCGGAAATATTCCGAAATCGTCAAGCCGGTGAGTCCGACGCGCAAACGATTCCCCGGCGGTTCGTTCATCTGTCCGTACACCAGCGCCACTTTGTCGAGGACGTCGGCTTCTTTCATTTCGTGGTAAAAGTCGTTGCCTTCGCGGGTCCGCTCTCCAACTCCGGCAAACACAGAGTAGCCGGCATGCTCAATGGCGATATTTCGGATCAGCTCCATCAGAGTTACCGTCTTGCCTACGCCGGCGCCGCCGAAGAGCCCGATCTTGCCCCCCTTGGCGATGGGCATAATCAGATCGATGACCTTGATGCCCGTCTCCAGAATCTCGATGGCCGGCGCCTGGTCCGCGTACGCAGGCGCCTTGCGGTGAATAGGCCATCTAGTTTCCGACTCCACCGGCCCCGCTTCATCGACGGGTTCGCCGAGCACATTCATGATGCGGCCCAAAGTGGCCTCACCCACCGGCACCGAGATCGGCGCCCCCGTGTTCTCGGCCTGCATACCGCGCCGAAGGCCATCGCTGGAACCCATGGCGATGGTGCGTACGACGCCGTCTCCAAGCTGCTGCTGGACCTCCAACGTCAAATCGGCGTCCTTCAAAAGCAATGCATCGTAAACCTTGGGAACCGAGTCGCGTGGGAACTCTACGTCCACCACCGCGCCGATTATTGAAACGATATTTCCGGTGCTCATGGTCGTTTACTCTCGTGCTCAGGCATAGCGTTAAAAAAAACGAACAAGTTGCAAATTCCAAATCGTGCAACGGTTTGGTCGCTCCCTCCAGTTCTGCTTGCTCATTTGCCTGGGGCGTTACACCGCCGCCGCGCCGCCGACGATCTCGGAAATCTCCTGGGTGATCGCGGCCTGGCGGGCCTTGTTGTAGGCGAGCTGTAGCTCGTCGATGAGGTTGCCCGCGTTGTCGGAAGCGGATTTCATGGCCACCATTCTGGCAGATTGTTCGCAGGCGATGTTCTCTACCACGCCCTGATACACCAAGGATTCGATGTATCGGGTCAACAACAAATCTAACACCTCCTTAGAGTCGGGCTCGTATAGGTAATCCCAATGGTGGCGCAATTCCTCTTCCTTGCTCGGCAGCAGCGGCAACAACTGGTGTGAAATTGGTCTCTGCGTCATGGTGTTGACGAAATCGTTGTGAACCAAAAACAAGCGGTCGAGCCGTTTCGTTTCGTATGCATCCAGCATCACCTTTATTGACCCGATCAGGCTCGTGACCGTCGGGCTGTCACCGAGGTGCGATGCCTCCGACACGATGTTGCTACCGAGGCGCTTGAAAAAGCCTATGGCCTTCGCGCCAATAGTCGCAATATCGATCTCGGCCCCTTTGCTGTGCCATTCTTGCATTTCCGACACCACTAGACGGAACATGTTGACATTCAGACCACCGCACAGACCACGGTCGGTTGACACGATCACGAATCCAACTTTCTTGGCCGGCCGCTCAATGGTGAACGGGTGCTTGTACTCCGGGTGTGCGAGGGCGAGGTGCGCGACGACGTTCTGTATTTTTCGCGCGTACGGTCTTGCCGCCTGCATACGCTCCTGCGCCTTACGCATTTTACTCGCCGCAACCATTTCCATGGCCTTGGTGATTTTCTGCGTATTCTGGATGCTCTTGATTTTTGTGCGAATTTCTTTGGCGCCGGCCATTGTCGATTCTTCCGAGGTGCCGCTCGTTTACCAGGAGCCTTGTTCCTTGAATTTCTTCAGCGCCGTATGCAGGCCCTGCTCGACGTCGTCGCTGTATTCCTTGGTTTCGTTCATCGTTTCCAGCAAATCGGCGTGCTCCGCGTGCACGTAAGCGTGCAGCGCCGCCTCGAAATCCACCACCTTGGGGACCTCGACATCGTCCATGTAGCCCTCGTTCACGGCGAACAAAGAAACCGCCATCTCAGCGACCGACAACGGCGTATACTGCTTCTGCTTCATCATCTCGGTGACGCGCTGGCCCCGCTCCAGCTGTTTGCGCGTGGCCTCGTCCAAGTCCGAGGCAAACTGGGCAAACGCTGCGAGCTCCCGGTATTGGGCAAGCGCCAAACGCACACCACCGCCCAGTTTCTTTATCAGGTTCGTTTGCGCCGCGCCGCCAACACGCGACACCGACAACCCGGCGTTGATTGCCGGACGAATACCCGCGTTGAACAGATCCGACTCCAGGTAAATCTGGCCGTCGGTGATCGAAATGACGTTGGTGGGAACAAACGCCGAGACGTCTCCTGCCTGCGTTTCGATAATAGGTAGCGCGGTCAAAGAGCCCGTCCTTCCCCGCACCTTACCACCAGTAATTTTTTCGACGTGTTCCGCGTTGATGCGCGCCGCTCGCTCGAGCAAGCGGGAGTGGAGGTAAAAGACGTCGCCGGGGTACGCCTCACGTCCCGGGGGGCGACGCAGGAGCAAGGACACCTGACGATAGGCCCACGCTTGTTTCGTCAGGTCGTCGTAGATGATGAGAGCGTCTTCGCCCTTGTCCCGGAAGTACTCTCCCATGGTACAACCGGAGTACGGCGCGATGTATTGCATGGCCGCGGATTCCGAAGCCGACGCTGCCACGACGATTGTATGCTCCATGGCTCCGTGCTCGTCGAGCTTGCGCACCACGTTGGCGATCGACGACGCCTTTTGGCCTATGGCGACGTAGATGCAGATCAGGTCTTTGCCCTTTTGGTTAATGATCGTGTCGATGGCTACCGCGGTCTTTCCGGTCTGCCGGTCTCCAATAATCAGTTCGCGCTGTCCGCGTCCGATCGGGACCATGGAATCGATCGACTTCAGGCCGGTTTGTACCGGTTGGCTCACGGATATACGGGAAATCACCCCCGGCGCGACTTTCTCAATCGGTGAGGTCGTTTCCGTCTTGATCGATCCTTTGCCGTCGATAGGGGCCCCCAACGAGTCCACGACGCGGCCGATCAGGGCCTCCCCTACAGGCACCTCCAGGATGCGCCCCGTGCACTTGACGGTGTCGCCCTCGGAAATGTGTTCGAAGTCGCCGAGAATCACCGCGCCGACAGAATCTTGTTCAAGGTTCAGGGCGAGGCCGTAAGTCTCCCGCGGAAATTGCAACATTTCTCCTTGCATGGCGTCGGCGAGACCGTGAATGCGGGTGATACCGTCGGTAAGACTCACGACCGTGCCTTCGGTACGCGCTTCCGCAACGGCCTCGAAACTCTTAATCCGTTCTTTGATGAGCTCACTGATTTCGGACGGGTTAAGCTGGGTAGTCATACAGGTTTCCTCAAAGTGTGTGCTCGTCGGTGTGTTTAGTGGGTGAGGTGAGTCGCGAGCGTCGCCAGCCTTCCTTTCACCGAGGCATCGATTACCATGTCTCCCGCGCGCAGCACCGCGCCGCCGATCAGGCCCTGGTCTTCCGTAATCTGCAAATTCACTTCGCGCCCCAGGCGTCGCGACAGAGACTGCTCGATCTGCAAACGCTGCGGTTCGGTGACGGGTCTCGCCGTAACGAGCTCCGCATCGATTTTCCCTTCCTCCTCCGCGCGCATAGCCTCGAACTGGCTGGCGATGTTTGGCAGCGTGAACTCCCGCCGGTTTTGTACGATAACGCTCAAGAAGCTCTTCGCACGGGGAAACAATTGGTCGCCGCATAAGTCTTCAATGAGCTGCACCAGTTGTGTGCGCTCTACGCGGGGATTGCGGGCCAGCTTACGAATATCCGCATTCGCGATCAAGGCGGCCATGCGCGCCAATATGTCGGACCAGGCCTGAAAGTCGCCGTCTTCCCGCGCGATCTCAAATACGGCTTGGGCATAGGGACGGGCCAGCGACGGGTGCTCACTCACATCTGTTCTCCGTTACAATTGCCCCGCCAGCTCGTCGAGCATCGTGGCGTGGACCGCGGCGTCGACCTCCCTGCTCAGGATCCGCTCGGCGCCCGCGGTCGCCAAGGTGGCGACCTCCTTGCGCAAGGCCTCCCGCGCGCGCTGCGCCTCCTGCTCGATCTCGGAACGCGCTGCGGCTATGATTCGTTCACCCTCCAGCTTGGCGTCATTTTTTGCTTGTTCGACAATTTCGGCACCCCGTTTCTCTGCGCTGGCCAGCATCTCCGATGCTTTACCCTTCGCCTCCTTGATCAGCTCCGTAGCGCGCTGCTCGCCGAGCTCGCGCTCTTTCTTGCCGCGCTCAGCCGCAGCCAGCCCATCGGCGATGTTCTTTTTCCGTGTTTCCAGGGCATTCATGATCGGCGGCCAAATGTACTTCATGCAGAACAACACGAAAACGATGAAGGCCAGAGTTTGTCCGATGAGAGTCAAATTAATGTTCATGACCGGTTCCTAACGCTCACCAAGGGGGGAATCACCCACATCAACCACCGACCACCGCGAATAAGATATACAAGGATATGGCGACGCCGATAATCGGGATGGCGTCCACGAGCCCCATTACGATGAAGAATTGAGTGCGCAGCATCGGCAACAGTTCGGGTTGACGTGCAATACCCTCGAGAAAGCGCGCGCCCAGCACCCCTACGCCTACTCCTACGCCGACACCGGCCAGGCCCAACAGGACCGCGCCGGCAACGTAAAGCAATGAGTTTTCCATGTTTTTCTCCTATTCAGAAAGTTCAGGTGGGATTATTTCGTATTCGTCTTAGTGATCGTGATGCGCCATGTCCAGATAGACCACGGTCAGCACCATAAAGATGAACGCCTGCAGGAGCACGATAAGAATGTGGAAGACCGCCCATGCCCACTGTAATGCGCCACCGAGCAGCGCAAATACGACGCCTCCGCTGAACAGCAGCGCGATCAATATGAAAATCATCTCGCCGGCGAACAGATTACCGAACAGACGCAACGACAGAGATACCGGTTTGGACAACAGCCCGATTCCCTCGAGAAATAGATTTACCGGAATGAAAAGTACTTTGAGCAGCGGGTGCTTCGCTTCAAACGGCTGCATCGTGAGCTCCGAGGCAAACCCAAGCGGCCCTTTGATCTTCAGGCTGTAGTGCAGCATCAGGTAAAACACGGCAATCGACATCCCAAAGGTCGCGTTGGGGTCGGTTGTGGGAACGACTTTCATGTACTCACTGCCCATCAAGTGTGCGATCTGTGGAATCCAGTCCACCGGCACCAGGTCCATGGTGTTTTGGAGCAAGATCCACACGAACAGAGTGAGCGCCAGGGGGGCCACCAGGTCGTTCTTTCCAGAGAATGAGCTTCGGACGTTGTCATCGATGAACTCCACCACCCATTCGACGAAATTCAACCAGCCCGTGGGTGTCCCGCTCGTCGCCTGGAGCGCGGCTTTACGAAACAACCAAAGAAAAAGCACGCCGAGCGCCACAGACCAAAACATGGTGTCCAGGTGAATGGCCCAGAATCCCATGTCCCGTGCCTCTTGGGCGCTGTGGGCCAGGCCCCACCCTCCGTCCGGATGTTTGCCGAAGGTCAGGTTCTGCAGATGGTGCTTGATGTACTCGGTTGAAGTCAGGCTGTCGCTTGCCATGTTATTTGTTCAAGCTTTTATATTTTTCTCGTCGGTCTCGAAGGCACGCCGTCGTATTGGGTTGTGCTCGCCCCGATCGCCCCGGCTACTATTGCTCCAGCGCAACCGATGACAAAAGCGACTATATTGATTGCCTGGATCGACGCAAACGTCGCCGCACAGAGCGCGCCGACCACCACTAGCTTGCCGAACTCGGCGCGATAAATATTGCTCAGCTCTGCTTGCGCGGAGGCGTTGCTTCGCGGCGAGAAGATGCGCCAACCCGCGTACGCGTTGGCAACCGCGTAGATCGCCCCACCGAGCAACGCCGAGTACGACGCGACGGCCCCGTAAAGGCCCATTGCCGCGGCCACGATAATCGTGGCGCCCGCTTGCGCAATCAGGGCCCGCGTAACCACCGAGCGCGCGCGGACTTTCATTGCTCGCACTTCTCCGCGCCGTCGCCGCCGGGACCAAAAATGAAAATACGGCCGCTCGGGCCGTCTAGTTCAACACCGTGGGAACCCTGCAGCCCACCGCGCCGCGCGTGTCGTTGCACTGCAACAAAGCCGAAAAAGTATAAGAGACCAAGCATGGGGGGTCAATATATGACGATAATTGGGGAATGTATCGCGGTCCTTTTGCGCTACCGAATACGCTCGAGGATGCCGTCGAGCTGATCGAGGTCGTGATACTCAATGACCAGCCTTCCTTTCCCACCGTGGTCCAGAATCTTCACGTCGGCCGCCAGGCGTTCAGACAGCTGCTGCTGCAATCGCACAAGGTCCGCACTCGGTTTCCTGCGTGCCGCCTTGCGTGCGCGGGGCTGCTGCCATCGCCGAACCAGCGCCTCGGTCTGGCGCACAGAGAGGCCTTTTGCCGCCACTTCCGCCGCGGCTTGGTCCTGCTGGCCGCCGGACAGCGCCAGCAGCGCTCGAGCGTGCCCCATGTCGATCTTGTCCTCTTCGAGAAGCCTTTTGGCCGTCGGGCTCAGCGTCAATAAACGCAAAAGATTTGTCACCGCGGCCCGCGAGCGGCCGATGCTGTCCGCCACCTGTTGATGGGTGAGATCGAACTCGTGTAGCAACCGTTGCAAGCCGTTGGCCTCTTCCACGGGATTTAGGTTTTCTCTTTGAATGTTCTCTATCAGCGCAACGGCCAGCGCCGCTTCGTCCGGGATTGAGCGAATGAGCACCGGCACCGTTTCAAGTCCAGCGATCTGCGCCGCGCGCCAACGCCGCTCGCCCGCGATAATCTCGTAGTCCCCTTGCGGTTGCGGGCGCACTACGATGGGCTGCAGTACACCCTGGGCCCTGATGGATTGCGCAAGTTCGTCCAGCGAGTCCTTATCCATGTGCGTACGCGGTTGGTACCGCCCGCGCCGCAATACGTCTATGGGCAGATCGCGCAAGTCCACCGCCCGCCCGGCCGCCGTCGTCTCCGCTACATCTCCGAGCAACGCATCGAGACCGCGGCCTAGCCGCTTTTTCTTGGTGGCGCTCATGCTGCCTGGTCCCGTCCCAAGATTTCCCCCGCGAGCGCCAAGTAGGCCTGGGCGCCCTTCGAGCTCTTGTCGTAATAGATGACCGGCTTGCCGTAACTAGGGGCCTCAGCCAAACGCACGTTTCGCGGGATGATCGTACGATAGACCTTGTCGCCGAAATGTTGTTGCAATTGGTCCGAGACTTCGTTCGCCAGCGTGTTGCGGCCGTCGAACATGGTCCGAAGCAGACCTTCGATGCGCAGTCGCGGATTCAGCATCTGCCGAATCTTACGTATGGTGTTGACCAAGGCGGTCAGTCCTTCCAGGGCGAAGTATTCACACTGCATGGGAATGATGACCGCATCGGCGGCGACCAAAGCGTTAATCGTGAGAATGTTCAGGGACGGCGGACAATCAATGAGGATATAGTCGTAGGCATCGCGCGCCCGATTGAGCGCGTGGCGCAGCCGCAGCTCTCTTCCTATTTCGTTGACGAGCTCCACCTGTGCTCCAGCGAGATCGCCATTGGCGGGAACAACGTCGTATCCGGCGTCTACGACTATCTTCACGTCCTGCACCTCTGCGTTTTGCAGCAACAGGTCATAAACCGATTGGGCCACTTTTTCCTTTTCGATGCCGCTTCCCACAGTGGCATTGCCCTGAGGGTCGATATCCACCAGCATCACGCGCCGCCCGGCATCCGCCAGGGATGCCGCAAGATTGATTCCCGTAGTCGTCTTGCCTACGCCCCCTTTTTGGTTGGCGACCGCGACGATTTTCCCCATTGTTGGTAATTACCCCTTGTCTGGACGACGCTCCCGAGCACCGACTTGTTTCGTTGACGCCGGGCGCACAATCACTAAATGGCGGGTGGCGGTGAGCTGCGGTACCCGCAGGTTGACGACTTCCGATACGTCAAAGCCGAGAGCAGTGGTCTCCGCAATTTCTTCCACGGGATACTTGCCTTTAAGCGCGAGTATCCGACCGCTCGACCGGCACAGATGCCCCGCCGCCGCCACGAGTTTCGGGAGAGGACCGAATGCGCGCGCAACTAGCGTATCAAATTTCCTTTGCGGTCGGTATCGTTCGGCGCGCTGATGCACGATTTCCACGTTCTCGAGATCGAGCGCATTGACGGCGTGGACCAGGAACTGGGTCCTTTTGGAGCGGCTTTCCAGGAGAACCACCGACCAATCGGGGTACGCAATCGCCAGCGGGATTCCCGGAAGACCGGCGCCGGAACCGACGTCCAGCAAGCTCGTTCCGCGGACAAAGGGCGCCACCGAAAGACTGTCAAGCAGATGCCCGGGCACCATTTCCTGGGGTGTAATCGCAGTCAAATTGAAACTGCGATTCCAGTGCTCGAGGATGCCAATAAAGCGTATCAACCGGGTCTCGGCACCACGGTCCAGGCGCAGGCCAAGTTCCAACAGGCCGGTTGACAGGGCGAGATTCCGGTCCATCACCGACGGCCGCGTGCGCGCTGGAGACGGTTCCGTGCCCGATGTGCCGTCAACGCGGATGTGCGGTCATGCGCCCGATAGCGCGCAAATGTTGCGCCAGGGTCGTGACATGGAAAAACTGACAACTCGTTCGGGGTCGAGTTATTCGACCTGGACCTCGTGCAAAAATTTTTACCGGGGCACGCGGCTCAGGGTCCGCGCACCGCCTGGTCTGTCAGATTGCCCAAGGCGGCGGTCATCTTCTCGATGACCTCGTCGCGGTCGTTGATTCCATGCCGAGACGTGAGGTAACTCGGATCGTTGTACGCAATCGACACTTTACCCGCGGCGTCCTTCCAGGCGAGCACTTTCATCGGCAGATCGATGCCGACGGTTTGATTGCTGTGCATCAGCGCCGTACCCATCTTGGGATTTCCAAATATCAGAACTTGCGTAGGCTGCAACTCCTGACCGATGGACGCGGCCCCTGCGCTGTGATCGACCCGAGCAAATATCGTCAATCCTTTCTCCTTCAGAATTTTCTCGAGCCGGTCCAGAGTCTCTCCCACGCCGTACGCGCTCGATTTGACCACCAATCCGTCCGCCGCGTGAGCCGCGGGCAGGGACGCTAGAAAGATCATAAGAGCCAATGCTGACAAGCGATTCAGCCGCACAAGGACCTCCTTTGTTGTTGAACAATTTTAACAGCGTCACTTCGGTTGCGCGCCCGCTTTGGCGCACTAGGCGGGTTAGACGGTCTGAATTGCGGAAAATTCCGCTACGGGTCATCACACATCGACAAAACGCAGGCGCATCTTGCCGAGCCTAATCTCGTCACCGTGCTTCAGGCGGTGCGCATGAGGGCCGATTAGTCGTCCGTTTACTCTGGGAAACCCGCTTCGTAACCCGCTTCCTACGTGCGTTAAATAATAACCCTCCGCGCGCCTGGTAATCACCGCCACTTGTCGGCCCGACCGACCGAGCGTCACCACCGTTTTCGTCAGTGGCACGATCCTTCGCACGGCGCCGCCTTTCAACACAATCAGTCGCGCCGCGCCCGCTGTAGCACCTTTGATCTTGGTTCGCGTTTTCGCCGTTTTGCGTGACAACGGGCGAAACATGAGCGTCTTGGCGATCTCTGCCTTTTCCCCCGCTCCGAGCTCGTGCCGAATTACGTGGTCGCCCACCTCAATAAGATCGCCGTCCGCGAGAATCCGTCGTTTTAACGGCATGCCGTTGACTTTGCAGCCGTTGGTGCTTTCGAGGTCTTCTAGGAAAAATCCGCCCATGACCGGCGAGATTCTGGCGTGCCGCGCGCTAATTCCCGGGTCGTGGATCTGGACTTCGCATTCCGGGTGGCGTCCCACGATCAGAGCATTGTCGTTCAGCCAGTGCTCGCTCACTACCACCCCCGCTTTCATTACCGTAAGTTTTGCGGAGCGCCATACGGTGTTAGCCATTCGTGAACCAATCTGCGAGCTTGGTTTGCCAGGAGCTGGGCGTCGCGAACGACCGTTTGATGCGTGCGAAAATTATCGAGATGTTGTCGAGCCCTCCCCGGATGTTGGCGAGTTCTATGAGCTTGCACGCCGCGGCCTCGAGGTTTTTGCCGTGATTTTCAAGCGTGGATGAAATCCGATGGTCGTCGACCAGGTCGGTCAATCCGTCCGAGCACAGCAAAAACACGTCGTCCGCCACGACCTTGTACTCATGCAGTTCCACTTCCACCTCCGCAGCGATGCCGAGGGCGCGGGTAACCAGATTCTTGTCGGTGGACGCCCGCGCCTGCTCCAATGTGTACAACCCGCTGTTGAGGTACTCCTGTACGACGGTGTGGTCCACCGTGAGTTGTTCGAGTCTACGGTCGCGCCAGCGGTATAAACGGGAGTCGCCCACATGCGCCACAGTGACTACGTTATCGTAGAACAGGGCCGCGACCGCAGTCGTGCCCATACCGTTGTAATCCCGATGATCACGGGCCGCACGATAGATCAGCGCATTGGCTTCCGCAATCGCGTCGCGCACCACCAGGGACTCGTAGCGGTAACCGCTGGCGTAGTCAATGTGACCGCGAACCAGGGTACGTAGGGCGCTACGGGTCTCTTGGTAAATGGTGGTCGTGGCGATCGCGCTGGCCACTTCACCGGCCTTGTACCCGCCCATGCCGTCGGCGAGAACCACGAAGCCGATTTCCGGGCCGTAGGCAACGCTGTCCTCGTTGTGCTTGCGCACACGACCTGTGTGCGAAGCAGCCGTGATGTCTATCGCGTCCCTAAGGTTCACGACAGTGTGTGCACTATCACGTCGGCACAAGGTGCCAAGTCTTCGATGAGGTCCTCACACGACTGATACCTGTCCTCCGGTTTCTTTTGCAGGGCGTTGTCCATGATTGCCCGCAAACACACGCCTGTCTTGGCTAGCTCAGGGCGCAATGCGAGCACGTCCGGCGGCGGCTCGTGCTCGATCTTCGGGACCAATAAATCCAGAGTGTCGGCTTGAAATGGAAGCTTACCGGTTATGAGCTGAAAAAGTGTTACGCCTAACGCGTAAACATCGGCTCTTGCGTCCACATCCTCCCCCCTGATTTGTTCCGGGGCCATGTAATACGGAGTTCCCGCGAAAACCTTGGGCGTACGCATGCTCGGCCCGACTACCGTTGACAATCCGAAATCGGTGATCTTCACCTCCCCGTTATCCCGATTGTAGACGATGTTGGCCGGCTTTACGTCGCGATGTACGATTCCGTGCGCATGCGCGTATCCTAGCCCCTCGGCGCAACCTACGACGATATGGAAAATCTCTCTGAGGTCCAAGGACTGTTGTTCGATGAAGTGCGAGAGATTGCGACCTCGAAGATACTCCATCACGACGTAGATTTCGGCCTCGTTACGAAAGGCGTCGTAGACTTCGACGATATTCGGGTGCTGAAAGCCCGTGAGGGCTTGTGAAATAGCCACGATACGCGCGCTTGCGGCCTCGGTGTCGACCTGCTCGGCGACACGCCCGCTCAGTTGAAAGACTTTGAGCACCACCGATCCTAGCTCCGGGTCCTCGGCGAGATAAAGCGCGCCCGTTGCTCCCTTTGCCAATCTTTTGCTGACCTTGTAGCGTCCCAACATATGCGCATGCGCTGCCACGAGACTGAACGAAGAAGATCGACCAATACGGGTCGAATGCACGGCCCCGGGGGCGTGAACGATTCGGTCTCTTTTGATCGCCTCCCGCGAATACCCGCGCCTCTGAGCCCCCGGCACGCCTTCTTATAGCATAGGAAATAGCACGCCAAACCGCACACTCTGACGGCGTCCGGGGGGCGCGCTGATCCCCCGCCGGGATGTGTTGTGGGCTGCGCGCGATGTTCCCTCACGCGACAGAGTCGGAGTTCGGCCGACAAGTCCACGCGCCCGGCGCCAGCGCGCAAACCCCCATGAGTTACGAGCGCCGGTCCCGCTGCTCGAACGCTCCGTTCGCCGCTTTTCTCAGGCGGCGCTCGACAGCTCCCTTTTCTTCAGGTGCACAAGCAGCAACGATATAGCGGAAGGGGTCACGCCGGAGATTCTCGATGCCTGGCCAATCGTTTCCGGCCGGTGCTGCGCCAACTTTTGTGATACCTCCGCCGACAGCCCGCGAATCTCGGAATAATTGAGCTCGCGCGGCAACACAGTCCCTTCATGACGCCGCTGACGCTCGATCTCCTGTGTTTGTCGTTCAATGTAGCCCGCATATCGCGCCTGAATTTCGATTTGTTCAGCGACCTTGGAATCGCGCACCCCCGGACCGACTCCGGGTAAC
>JBFGKR010000004.1:0-15719 GCA_041576575.1 Arenicellales bacterium
CCGAGGACTGCGAGTACTACTTGTGCGGGCCACCGATGATGATTGCAGCAGTCATCAAGATGCTGGAAGATCTGGGTGTCGAACGGGAAAACATCCTTCTGGATGATTTCGGAGGCTAGCGTTGCGTAACTGGGGTATGCACCTGCTGGGCGTGGCGTTTGCGACGGGCGCGTTGTCGTCCTGCGGCAACGAAAATGCCGGCCGGATGCTGCAACTCTCCGGCTCCACCATGGGCACGTTTTACAACATCAAGATCGTGGATTTTCCCGCCGCGATGACGCGGGATTCGGTGGAAGCGTCGGTCGCGGCGATCTTGGAGCAGGTGAATTCGCGCATGTCCACGTATCGATCCGATTCCGAGCTCAGCCGCTTGAATCAAAACGGCAGCGGCGGCTGGATCGATGTCTCGACGGAGCTGCTCGACGTCATCGAGGCCGCGAGACAGGTAAGCGTAATGAGCGGTGGAGCGTTCGACGTCACCGTGGGCCCGTTGGTAAATCTCTGGGGCTTTGGTGCGGAGGGGGAAAGGCGTGTTGCGCCCTCGCCGACCGCCATCGTCGAAACCCTGTCCCGGGTTGGATACGAGAAGATGTCGATCCGCCGATCTCCCCCCGGCATCAGGAAGGCCAATAGAGATATCTATATCGACTTGTCGGCCATCGCAAAAGGCTACGCGGTCGATCGCATCGCCGATCATCTCGAGTCGCGAGGCGCTCGCAATTACCTGGTTGAGATCGGGGGCGACCTCAAGGTAAAAGGTCGCAATCCGAAGGGCGGACCTTGGATCGTTGCCATTGAAAAACCCGCAGCCTCGGGCCGCTCGATACAGCGCTTGATACAGGTAACGGACCAGGCGATCGCGACGTCGGGCGACTACCGCAATTTTTTCGAAAACAACGGACAACGCTTCTCACACACCATCGACCCGACGTCTGGAATGCCGGTATCCCACCGGCTCGCATCGGTTACGGTCCTGAATCAAGCAGCGATGCGCGCGGACGCGCTGGCTACGGCGTTGATGGTGTTGGGACCGAAGCACGGTTATGAGCTGGCGCACAGACTCGAAATGAAGGCATACTTTATTGCCGAAACGGAACAAGGTATTACCGAGAACAGCACGCCCGGGTTCAAACGATATCTCGCGGCGAACGCGAAAAAGCGTAATGGCGATATTCCTGATTAGCTTCCTGGTATTGGTGTTTGCGGCACTGTGCATGGCGGTGGGTGTCCTGATGGGACGACCGGGGCTGCGAGGAAGTTGTGGCGGTGCGGCCTCGCGCGTTGAAATGGGCGTCGGCGCCGGCTTGTGCTGTCGAGACTGCCCGAATGCGGACCACGGGGGCGATGCGGATTCTTGCGATAATCGATCTAGCGGCGGAGGACACTATGCGGAAGGGCATTACCGTTAGAGACTACATGGCGCGCGATCTGATCACCTTCACCGCGGACATGGAGATATTGCAGGCCATACATGCGCTCGTAGAACACCGAATATCCGGTGCCCCTGTGGTCGACGATCAGGGTGATCTGATCGGCATGCTGTCCGAGCAGGATTGTATGGAAGTGGCTCTCAACGCGGCGTATCACGGCGAATGGGGCGGAAAGGTCTCTGAGTACATGAATCACGACGTAAGCACCATCGACGCCGATGCGAGCATCGCGGACGTCGCGGCGATGTTCATGAATGCCCTCTACAGGCGCTATCCGGTGGTTGATGGAAACCGCTTGGTCGGCCAGATCAGTCGCCGCGACGTTCTGCGTGCGCTCGCGGCCTTGCGCTGATTCGCAATCGGCGGCACTGAGTTCATCTGAGCGCTTCCCCTCGTTTGCTAGTAGGGAGCGCACCAGATCGTCGCGCTCCGTGTCATCCATGGCGTATTCCATGCGACGCACCTTCTCCGTGATCTCCGGTTACAAAACGTGTTCCAACCCATTCACACGCCCCTGAGTGCGGCAAAATACACCGACGAGTCTCGGCGAAACGTACTCAGCGGCCGTGGGGCGAGCAACGTGTCGGAGAAAATTCTCCAGGCTTGGCGTCGCAAGTTCCGGTTCCAGGGACACTTCCCATCCGCCCAGAACACGGCGGTTCGCGGAGAAATTGCTTTGGCCCGCGGGTTCCGGCCAGGGCGTGCCAAGACGATTTTCCAGAGCCCCATACGGACCGGATGCGCCGGTCTTCGTCGAAGCAATCGCCCCGATCACCGTCGGTCCATGACGTAGAATCGCCCATCCCGACGCGCATAGGTATGCGCGGAATAGGCATCATGCGTTGCTCGGTGGGCAGTGCGTCTCGACCGACGATTCTGGCCTCCTCCTCCGGCCTCGCCCGACCTCGGAGCGTCGCCAACACGCGTGCGCGCAGTTCGACACGCATTCGGAGCAACTCTGAAGCGGATGGATGGCGGGACAAGAGCGAGCGTGGGCTCGAGCCCGATCCAGGGCCGGAAAGCCTTTGACAAAACGGCGACTGTGCGCGGTGTCCGATCAGCGAACAACGTCATGGCGGCGGCTCGTAACGAAACCCGTACGCGGCGCGCCGTGGAGCGGTACAAAAGGGCCAGTCGAGGCGGCGCAACGCCGCAGCCGCTGCATTGCGCAACCGGCCGGCCTTGGAATCGGCCCGCGAACAGTCGACGCTCCATCAACAGTTGCCGAGGTCATTGACGAGATGTTCAACCATTTCCGGCCGCGCGATGAGGCCGACTGATCCGGAAGAGGTTCGGCTTACGCCGCCAATCGCATCCGCGTGTTCAAGCTACCTTCGCATCCTCGACATCGCTTTTGGCGAAAGCTAAGACGTCTCCTTTGACGTCGACCTTGATGGTGTCTCCCGCGGAGAAACGGCCGGCAAGAATCTCCTGCGCGAGCGGATTTTCTATCATGGTTTGAATGGCGCGCTTCAGGGGCCGAGCGCCGTAGACGGGATCAAAACCGACCGTCGCCAACTTGTCGACCGCCGCATCCGTGAGCTCCAGACCGATGTCGCGGGCCCGCAGGCGGCCACGCAGGTATTGGACCTGAATTTTGGCGATGGCGTGCAGTTGCTCCCGCGCTAACGGATGAAACACCACGATGTCGTCGACGCGGTTGACGAATTCCGGGCGAAAATGCTGACCAACGATCTCCATCACCGCCGATTTCATGCGGTCGTAATTCTCTTCGCCCGCAAGCTCTTGAATTACCTGGGAGCCAAGATTCGAGGTCATGATGACCACAGTATTTCTGAAATCCACAGTGCGCCCATGGCCGTCGGTCAAGCGGCCGTCATCCAGGACCTGTAACAGGATATTGAAAACTTCCGGATGGGCTTTTTCGACTTCGTCCATCAAGATGACGGAATACGGCTTGCGTCGAATAGCCTCGGTCAGGTATCCACCTTCCTCGTATCCCACGTAGCCGGGGGGCGCACCGATCAATCGCGCCACCGAATGTTTCTCCATGAACTCGGACATGTCGACGCGCACGGTCGCCTCCTCGGTGTCGAACAGGAATTGCGCGAGCGCCCTGGACAACTCTGTCTTACCCACACCCGTCGGACCGAGAAACAAAAACGAACCGTACGGCCGATTTGGATCGGACAGGCCGGCACGCGAGCGCCTTATGGCGTTGGACACGGCAGCAATGGCTTCGTCTTGCCCAACCACGCGCCGGTGCAGCTCGTCTTCCATGCGCAGCAGTGTTTCTCGTTCGCCTTCCATCATCTTGGATACAGGAATACCGGTCCACTTGGATACAACCTCGGCGATTTCCTCTTCACTGACACTGTTGCGTAACAAACGCTTCTCTTGTTTCTCCGCCTGTTGAGCAGCCGCGAGTTGCTTTTCGAGTTCCGGGATACGGCCGTACTGCAGCTCGGACATGCGCGTTAAATCTCCCGCACGCTGCGCTGTTTCGAGTTCGAGTCGGGCCTTATCCAGAGATTCTTTGATATGCTGGGCGCCTTGAACCGCCGCCTTTTCCGCTTTCCATACCTCCTCGAGGTCGGAGTATTCGGCCTCCAAAGTCGCGATCTCCGATTCCAGATCCGCGCGCCGTTTCTTCGATGCCTCATCGGTCTCCTTCTTCAAGGCTTCGCGCTCGATCTTCAACTGGATCAACCGTCGATCCAGCCGGTCCATTTCTTCAGGCTTGGAGTCGATTTCCATGCGAATGCGGCTTGCGGCTTCGTCGATCAGATCGATCGCCTTGTCAGGCAGATTCCGGTCGGTGATATAGCGGTGCGACAGCGTCGTTGCGGCGACGATCGCCGGGTCGGTGATTTCGACGCCGTGATGGACCTCGTATTTCTCCTTCAGTCCCCGCAGTATGGCGATCGTGTCTTCGACGTTGGGCTCGTCCACCATTACTTTTTGAAAACGGCGTTCCAAGGCCGCGTCCTTCTCCACGTACTTGCGGTACTCATCCAAGGTGGTCGCACCGATGCAGTGCAATTCTCCACGCGCAAGTGCGGGCTTCAGCATGTTCCCCGCGTCCATGGCGCCCTCGGCTTTCCCGGCACCGACCATGGTATGCAGCTCGTCGATAAACAAGATGATTTGTCCTTCCTGTTTCGCCAGGTCGTTCAGCACCGCCTTCATCCTCTCTTCGAATTCGCCGCGAAACTTCGTGCCCGCGATCAACGCACCCATGTCCAACGCCAACAGCCGTTTTCCCTTCACGCCGTCGGGGACCTCCCCGTTAACGATTCGTTGTGCCAACCCTTCGACGATTGCCGTTTTACCGACACCCGGCTCGCCGATGAGCACCGGATTGTTTTTAGTTCGACGTTGCAGGACCTGCACTACGCGACGGATCTCGTCGTCGCGCCCTATGACCGGATCCAATTTCCCCTGCTCCGCCCGCTCCGTGACGTCTATGGTGAATTTCTTCAGCGCCTGCCGGTGTTCTTCGGCATTCGGGTCGTCGACCTTCTGCCCCCCACGCATATCGTCGATTGCTTTTTCCAACGCCACTTTAGAAGCTCCTGCCTCGCGCAGAAGCTGGCCCAGGGTTCCCTTTTCTTCCGAAGCCGCGAGCACGAACAGTTCGCTGGATATATAAGAGTCCTGCCGCTGCTGGGCGAGTTTGTCGGTCTGATTGAGCAATCGGGCAAGGTCGTTTGATATGTGAAGATCGCCCTCTTGTCCCTCCACTTGCGGCAGGTGATCCAGTGCGTCCCCCAGATTGGAGCGCAATTTATTGACATTCACATCCCCCTGCGTCAGCAAATGCCGTACCGTGCCCCCCTCCTGGTCCAGGAGCGCAATCATGACGTGCAGAGGTTCTATGAACTGGTGGTCGCGACCCACAGCCAGACTCTGCGCATCTGCCAGTGCCATTTGAAACTTTGAAGTGAGTTTGTCCATACGCATCGCGGTTCTCCCGACTGTTCGTTGATATGGAGTAAATGGGGCAGAGCCCGGCGGTATTCAAGCGTTGGCGGACTCTTGGTTCACGAAGTCGCTGAGCTTACGAAGCGCCCCCTCGTCCTTGGAATCGAACACTTCAATCGCCGTCGTGCTCTTGATACGCGCGCGACTGCGCAGCAACACGGCCAGGATGATATGCCCGACACCATTGATGCCTGAAATGTGTAGAGGGATGATAGGGACCGCGGCGAGATGGGCGAGCGCGACCACGCCTCTTTTCAACGCCACCGGACCCTCTCCCGGAGCGCGGATGCGCCCCTGCGGAAAGACGCCGATAACTGCGCCGTTTTCGAGCGCTCTGAGGGCCTCTTGAAACGCCTTTTCCGGTTTTCCGCTTCGGTCTACAGGGATACACCCGATCAGCCTGAACAACCAATTGAGCGTCCTCCTACGATACTGTTCGGTGGCGATCATGAACCGCACCGGCCTCGAGCACGATGCGATCATCAACATGGGATCGAGTCCGGACAGATGATTGGCCGCGAGAATCGCGCCCCCGCTGGTCGGCAACTGAATGGGGTCCGCAACCAGCCGATGGTACCTGCGGCAGAATATCCGGTTGAGGCCATCGAGACGGTTGAGCCACTTGTTGCCCCAATCCGCGCCGTTCGCGCGCTCCAAGCGGTACACGACCGACCGCCAGGCGAACACGCCGACAAGCACCGCTATCAGGCTAGCGAGCCAGATAAGAGATTGCTCTGACACGGGCGCCGCCTTGAATCAGTGCTTGGGCATTTCGAACTTTTCGAAAATGGCGGGTAGATCTTTCAAAGAGACTTTGCCCAACGGCGTCCTTGGCAATTCCTCCACCACCGCGTAACGCACGATGTGATTGTGGTTGGATACCCGGGCGTTGAAATTCTGAATGATGCGCCTTGCCTTCGCCGCCTGGTCGGGAGGATCGACGGCCAGCACAGCGGCCGGGCGCAGGTCTACTTCAATGACGCCTGCTTCTTTTAGGGTAGGATCTCGTTCCAGCAGCACCTCCAGATCCTCGGGGTACACGTTTTTCCCGGCTTCGGTAACGATCAATCTCTTGCTTCGACCTGTTATTACGATTTTCCCGTCGACCAAACGGGCGATGTCGCCGGTCTTGAACCAACGATCTTCCATGCACTCGCGGGTTTGGTCTTCGTCCACGTAACCCAGCATGACATTGGGACCGGATACCCAGAGCTCGCCGGCTCCGGTGGCGTCGGGCTCGTTGACGCGCACGCGGACGCCCGGCAAAGGTTCCCCGACGCTCTCGAGGAGGGGGTCGTCTTGCCTCTGCACGCTCACCACCGGTGCACACTCCGTGAGTCCGTATCCCTGAATCAGGGGCAAACCCAGGTCGCGGAAGAATTGGCCTATTTTGGGGTCGAGACGTGAACCGCCACTGAGCCAACAGGTGATTTTTCCGCCGACCTTCTTTCGGATCGGCCAGTTCAATGTCCGCTTCAGGGACGGCGGCATCTTACGCAGCAAGGCGACATACAGCCGCAGACCAGTGCCACCCTCTGCAAAACGCTTCTGCATGTTCAGCATGATGTTGCGAAAAAGGCGGGGCACCCCGATCACCAAGGTGATCTTCTCTTCCACCAAGGCCTGTATGATTTCATTTGCCGCCAGTACACGGGGCAATACTATTGACGCGCCTTGGTGTAATGGCAAAAGCATGCCTCCGGTCAACTCCATTGCGTGGGACAACGGCAACAGCGATAAAAATCGATCGTGGGGACCCATCGGAATATCGATCCTGGAGGACGCGAGCACATTCGAGATGATATTGTGGTGAGACAATCTCACCATCTTCGGATTGCCCGTACTGCCCGACGTATAGATGCGGACCGCTTCGTCGTCCGCCGTGGGTGAAAAATCGCCCGGTATGTCGGATTCGGCGTGTGTCTCCGCCAGCTCGATCGCTTCGGTATTCGCCAGGCCGCGATGATCGCCGTGATACATAATCACTTTAGGCGCCAGAGCTTGCGCCTGGACATTTAATTCGTCGTCGCTGTTACCGGTATGCAACGGAGCCACGATCGCGCCCAGTTTCCAGGTCGCCATTGCCGTAGCGCCCCACTCCGGACCGTTGGCGGAGAGAATACCAACACGATCTCCCGCTCGGATCCCCAAGTCGTGTAACCGGCGGGCTATGTGATGTGCATATCTGTCAATCTGGCTATAGGTGTATTGTTCTCGCCGACCCTTGCCCAGGCGGCGCACCCATCCTAGCTGGTGCGGAAAGCGTTGAAGCGATTCATGGGTCAACGACCAGAGGGTTTCGGTCATGCTGTATTTCTCGCAATTTTTTGTCGTGTTTTTCTTGGGCGAACCGAGCTGAGACCGTCGCAATTCCGAGTGCGCGGGGTCACAGCGGACAGCCGTCTTTCTATGTTAACAAAATGCGGCGTTTCAGTTAGCTTGCGTGTCGCGTCGACAATCCTGGCTGAACGTGCACGGTTCTCAAAAACTACTGCGGCCGTGCAACGATGAGGGAGAAGTAGCCGTTTTCGGGTTCGTAGTGGCGTTCGATTACCATGTTCGAATCTCGGAAAAGCCGCACCAGTGATTGAAACGTAAACTTGCGGCTGATCTCGGTCAATATACTCTCTCTTCGGTCGAATTCCACCGTCACATCCAACGCCGGGATCTCCACCTTCTGGGGCAGCCGCGATACCAAGTGCATCTCAATCCGGCTGCGATCTTGATCATAAATCGCCCTGTGCTCAAAGGCGTCCAGATCAAAGGACGCGTCCAATTCGCGGTTGATGACGCACAGGACGTTCTTATTGAACTGCGCGGTCACACCGTCTTCGTCGTTGTAGGCGCGGTGCAGAACCGCGGCATCTTTGACCCTATCCGCGCCAAGAAGCAACCGGTCGTGGGTATCCATTTGCCCTCGTATCGACGCGATTAGTTCTACGGCTTCGTCGTGCTCGAAATTGCCGATGGTTCCTCCGAGGAAGACGAATAATTTGTTTCCAGTTTGTTGACGAACGCGTTCGTGATTCAGGCCGCTTTCGTAGTCCGCAACCAATGCGTCCACGGTCAACGGTGTAAAACGACGAATCAAGCGCTCACCCGCTTCCACCAGCGCCTGCTCCGATATGTCGATCGAAACATATCGAACCGCGGGCGCCCCTTCGACCGCCGACTGCAGCAACACTTCGGTCTTTTTCGAGGAACCGCTGCCCAATTCTACGATTACCGCGGGCTCAGTGATCGTTATGACTTCATTCACGATATCCTTCAATAAATTGTGTTCGACGCGCGTGAGGTAGTAATCGGGAGTGTTACAGATTTTCTCGAACAACTCCGACCCCCGCTCATCGTAAAAATATTTGGGGGGCAGGGTTTTGGGTACGTTCATCAATCCGTCGCGCACATCCTTAGCAAGCGACGAATGATTCGTAGCCGGCAAATTTTTGTGTATTCGTATGCGATCGTCTAAAACGGTGGTACCCTCCCCGGGAATGGCGAATAGCTCAGGAACTTGCGTCGCGCGCCGCTTGCACAAAGCTAAGCAATCAATACCGTGATATTATTGGGTGTCGTGTAGTATCGGGTTCGATATTATGAAGATGAAGACACGGTACATCAAATTCATCCTGGCAAGCGCGGTGCTTTCTCAAAGCGGAAATTGTTGATCCCTCGCGCACAGATACAACAAGCCATACGGCAAACCCTCCTGGAGGACATCGGCAGCGGGGATCTGACTGCATCGCTGATCGACGCAGACCTTAAGGTCGGCGCAGCGCTGATAAGTCGGCAAGAAGCGGTATTATGCGGTACCGCGTGGTTCGAAGAGGTGTTCTCGCAACTAGACCCGGAAATCCATCTCGATTGGCAGGCCGCAGACGGCGACTCGATTACCGCCGATCAACTCGTGTGCCGCATGCACGGCAGAGCGCTGCCCATGCTCTCGGGTGAACGCACCGCACTCAACTGGCTGCAAACACTGTCGGGCACGGCGACGGTGACGCGTGCTTTCGTTGAACGTATCGCCGGAACCAAGGCCACTATCCTCGATACCCGAAAGACGATTCCCGGCCTCCGCCGCGCACAGAAGTACGCGGTGCGTTGCGGAGGTGGCGACAATCATCGAATGGGCCTCTACGATGGCGTGTTGATCAAAGAAAATCATTTGCGCAGCGGCGACACCATCGAAGGCGTCTTGGCCCGGTCGAGGGAGAAGACCCCCGAGGGCACTCTAGTGGAGATTGAAGTGGACGACCTCGATCAATTGAAACAAGCGTTGGCCGCCGGGGCAACGAGAGTGCTGTTGGACAACTTCGATATTCCGACCATGCGCGAAGCCGTCTCCATCAACAAGGGGCGGGCAATACTCGAAGCTTCAGGGGGTGTCGACTTGGAGAACATTCGGCAAGTGGCAAAGACCGGCGTGCACTATATCTCTGTCGGCGCGCTCACGAAAAATATAACAGCCGTTGACCTATCGCTGGAATTCGAACACCGATAAACGCAACGACCGAATAACCGCCGACCTGCGACCTCATTCCTCCGATCTCCGGTTTGTCTTCTCCGGCAATTGGAGAGGCTTGATGTCGAAAAAATTCAGCGGCAGGCCGGCGCCCCAACTGGGCGTTGTCTTATAGTGATCCGGGTTGAGGCGCACACCTTGCTGTATGCCATTTCCTGCCCGCTCCATCGCTGCAATGACCATCTCGTGAAACTCCGGATCGTAGGGCAACTCGTAAGCGCGCGGCTGCGCTTTGCTCCGCCCGATCGGTTTGACCCACAGGTAAATTGCGCCCTCGTCGTCGGCACCCTTCTGCGGTTCAACGACGTCGGCAAACAACATCTTCACATTGTCCGGAATCGATTCCCTGGTCGGCCAACCCAGCAATCCGACAACGGCGAAATAAGCTGTGGCGACCGACAGCATGGTTGCAACGATCGCCCCCGCTTTGACCCGCCACGACCACCCGGATTCGATGTTGAGATTCAACAACAGTACCGTCAACGCCACGAACAGCGCGATGAGACCAATTATCGATTCAATCATAGGGCGTAGGGCGTTAACACCTTGGGAGTGTCGCGGACATCTTTGATGTCACGACTAGCGGTAACGGTGAATCTAACCACTGTCTTTTCCGTGTCTTGGCGCTCCAGTACTACCTGATCCACGAACACGAGTTTGAATTCCGGATTTACCCGTTCGACTTTGACCGTCACGGGCACGGATTCCCCGGTTATGGACTGATAATAATATACGTTGACCACGTATTCTCCGGTAATCGTTCCGCGCAAGGTGACTATTTCTTGGTTAATCGGATACACGACTTTACGGCCGTCTATTTCAACTGTGTCGTTGATTTCACCTCGGTCATCTCGATCCAGATGCATCCAGCCTGCATCCCGCTGCAGATAGGAGACGATTTCACCGTGGGGATCTTCCACCCAGATGTCCACGTCATCAGGGCGGTCTTCCGGCCACGTTGCGGAAATGATGAACTCCGCTTTGGGGTCCACGACGCCCGTCTTGTTCACGGGGTTGACCAGCATGAACGCCACGAGAAATAAAAACGTGAAACCCAGCAATGCATTGAACAGAAGATCTGTAAACGGGTCGGTCAGGTAGCGATGATTACGCACTTACCGGCTTCCGTTGGCAAGGCGCGGCGTCACGTGAACTTCGGACACCTCGGTGATGCCCGCGAGCAACTCATCCGCGCCGCGATCGGCAATGTGATACTGGATTCCAGCGAGAACCCCGCCGACCAATCCGCACAATGTCGTAAACAGTGCTACGCGCATGCCATCGCTCATGCGCGATAACATGGTTTGTATCGTGGATACGTCCAGATCCTCAACCGTCGGCACGGATTGCAGCATGAGAATGAATCCGATCACGGTCCCCAACAGACCGAGCTTGATCATCAAGTCCGCGATCAACCAACCCAATTGCTGCGGCGACTTTATTCGTTTCGACAACGCCTCCAGAAGTTGCCCCTGATCGTTTGACAACTGTCCGGGATCCGTGGAATTGCCCAAGCGTCGAGTGAGGTTTTGGATATGAAAAGTCATGGGGCCGTCTGGCAGAACGGCGGATTGTCCGAAGATGACCTCGTTGTCTTTCACCCGTATTTGGGAGTCCGTGTCGCGATCCATGAGTCGCGATATCGTGTTGACCTGGTTGATGTAATGCGAAAGCCGGAGGATCAACCAACCGGCGTGCAAAGACGACAACCCGAATACCACTACAATGGCTGCGGACAAATTGCTGGCGTCGTTTTTAAACAGCACGTAAAAAAGGCCCTGATGCCATGCGACGATCAAGCCCACCGCAACCGTAGCCACGAACAACAACCAGCGCAGTAACAAATGATGGGTAACGTACATCTCTGGAGTGTCCAGATATTCGTGCGACGCACCGACGCTAGCGCACGAGCACTTATTATATTAGTCGGTTCCGCGACAACCGGTGTCCTTGGACGGTCAATCGTGCGAGAAAATGGTAGCACAGCCGCTTCCGCGGCGAGCAATGGGGGGCAAAAACCCCCATATCTCAGCGTTCGATCCAGATTACGGACGCCATGCGTCCGCATCTGCCGCTCCGCCTGTATGAGAAGAACCGTTGTGGCTGACTGAAGGTGCACAGCGATTCGTCGCAATAGACGCGAACGACACCGGCGTCGTGGAGGCGCTCCCGCACCAGTGCGTAAAGATTCGCAAACCAATTGCCGGCTACACGGCTGCGGGTGAAGCACGACTGCGCCCCCGCGCGCCCGTCCGACAACGCCGTTTTGACCGATTCACCGATTTCGAACGTCCGGGGCCCGATCGCCGGCCCCAGCCACGCGAGCACTCGATGAGCGGTCGTTCCCAAAGCAGCGAGCGCCCCTTCGACAATCCCGGCCGCAAGGCCACGCCACCCGACGTGCGCGATGGCCACACGGGCGCCGGCCTCGTCACACAGGAACAAAGGCAGACAATCCGCCGTCAACACGGCGCAAACGACTCCAGGCTGATCGGTGACGCTGCCGTCCCCCTTGGTGTTCGGTCCCGTGTTTGCCGCCTCGACAAGGTGCGTACCGTGTTCCTGAAGCAACCAAACCGGCTCGCTGGGTATGCGGCGCGCCTTCACCAAGCGTTCTCGATTCTGCCTGACCAGAACCCCGTCATCACCAACGTGTTCGGCAAGATTCAGCGACGCATACACCCCTGTGCTCACCCCTCCCGTGCGCAGGCTGGTGAACGCGCGTACCTGTTTCGGTGCCGGCCATTTGGCATCGATGACCCGCAATGTTTTTCCGACTCCGCTAACCGGCATGATGCCCCATAGAGCCCAGACGTTGGACAAGACACCGACAGCCTAGCTTAAGTGGGCCGGGGCGCAAATCGAAAAATCGAATCGGATTCGTCATTCGGCGTAGTCGCGCCCACGACTGGCGCCGGGGATCTTGATCGCCCTGTTTCGACATCACGGTTCACGACGCTCGCTTTGGACGTCGTCGTCGAGCGCTTCTATGAGCTCCGTCATATCCGCCGGAGGCGGTTGTTCCCAATGCAAGGATTTCCCAATGATCGGATGAACGCACGTGAGTGCGCCCGCGTGCAAGGCTTGACGTCGAAACCCTCGCAGCATTTGCCGCAAACGGATTCCCGCGTCGGCCGGAACGCGTAAACGGCCACCGTAAACCGGATCGCCCAGCAAAGGAAATCCCAAGTGCTTCATGTGTACACGGATCTGGTGCGTACGTCCGGTCTCGAGCCGCACCCGCAACAAGGTGTGGGCTCGGAATTTCCTCAAGACCCGATAGTGCGTTGTCGCGGGCTTTCCCTTCTCGGTTACCGACATACGGCGCCGGTCGTAGCGATTACGACCGATGGGGACATCGATGGTGCCGCCGGAAATCATGACACCGCAAACCACGGCGATGTATTCCCGCACGAGGCTACGATCCGCGAGTTGATCAATCAACCGGGTACGCGCAATTTCACTTCTGGCTATCACCAACAGGCCAGATGTGTCTTTATCCAAGCGATGTACGATTCCTGCGCGGGGCAGCCGGGCCAGCGCCGAATCGAAGTAAAGCAGTGCATTGAGCATGGTGCCTTCGAGATTGCCGGCACCGGGGTGCACCACAAGACCCGCGGGCTTGTTGACCACCAGGATGTGCTCATCCTGGTAGCGCAGATCCAGCGCGATGGGTTGCGGGGGCCAATCCCTCACCGGCGCCTCCGGTATCGCGATTTCCACCTCTTCGCCGCCTGCGACGCGATCCCGCTGCCTCGGAACTTCGTCGTCCAGAAGCACCCGCCCCTCCCGCAACCACTTTTGCAGCGAAGTGCGCGAATACTCGGGACACAGAGCCGCCAATGCCTGGTCGACGCGCTTTCCCGCAAGGTCGTGGGGAACAACTACCGTGAATTGTCTGGCGACTTTGGCCAAGGGTTCTTTCCCCTCTAAGAAAATCGGGTTATGCTGTGGTGGTGTCTACCCAACTCGCTCTTCGTGATCATGCGGTGGTTTAAATTGTTGTTCATCGGCACCGTGTCGTTGGCGGTGGCCGCCGGCTGCGCGCGCTTGAAGTCGGAATCGTCTCGTGAAGACTGGACGGTCGAGAAATTCTACAGCGAAGCGAGAGAGTCCTTAAATAAAAAACGATGGGAGCTCGCGCTGGAGTTTTATCAAGAGTTGGAAGCGCGCTATCCCTACGGTCCCTACACGGAACAGGCGCAAATCGACACCATCTATGCATATTACAAAAAGGAGGAACCGGAATCCGCCGCGGTGGCGGCCGATCGCTTTATCAGGCTGCATCCGACGCATATCGGGGTTCCATACGCCTACTACATGAAAGGACTTGTCAATTTCAACGAGCACCGCAGTTTTATGGATCGCTGGATCGGTGGTAGCGGTGGTACCGACCGCGATCCTTATGCGGCGCGTCAATCGTTTCTCGCGTTTAGGGAACTGGTCAATCGGTTCCCCGACAGCCGCTACGCGGAGAATGCCAGACAACGCATGAGGCACCTGCTCAACGTGCTGGCTATGAACGACATACATGTCGCCGAGTATTATTTTCGGCGCGGCGCGTACGTCGCGGTCGTGAACCGCTGCAAGCACGTGGTCGAGGAATATCAGCAAACACCCGCCGTCGAGGACGCGCTCGGCTTGATGGCCGTTGCCTATCAGCGCATGGGTATGAAGGAGTTGGCGCAAGACGCTCTGCGTGTCCTCAAGATCAATTTTCCCAACAGCGAATACGTCCCCAGAGTGGTCGACGGCGAATTCGGGGAACAGCGGGATTCCTGGATCTCGCGTATGTTCAAACGGCGCGACGGCGACTCCTGAAGCGGGAAGTAATCGGGTAGCGGCGATCGCGGCCGAAAGCCCGTCTCGTGATACGCACGCCAGGGGCTGCTTGTCTGCGCTTGTATTCATTTTGATCGACCATCGCTGCGACCCGGTAAACGACCTGCGAGTCGAACCCCGCGGCGATGATGTCCTCAGGCGACTGATCCAATTCGATATAACGCGCGAGTATCGGATCCAGAACGTCGTAAGGCGGAAGGCTGTCCTCGTCTTTTTGATCCGGCGCCAACTCCGCGGAAGGCGGGCGCGTAATGACTCGCTCAGGAATAATCGGTGCTATGCTGTTGCGATAAGCAGCGAGTCTGTAAACGAGCGTCTTGGGCACGTCTTTTATTGCCGCAAAACCGCCGGCCATGTCGCCGTACAGCGTCGCGTACCCCACAGCCATCTCGCTCTTGTTGCCCGTTGTGATAACTATTTTGCCCGACTTATTGGATATCGCCATCAGTACGACGCCGCGACAACGTGCTTGTATGTTTTCTTCCGTCACGCCCTCGGATCCACGCCCAAAAACGGGCGCCAACTGCTGCAGAAACGCCTCGAACATGGGTTCGATGGATACGACGTGATACGCAACCCCCAGCGCCTCTGCCTCTGATTGCGCATCGACGCTACTCATATCGGACGTATACCGAGAAGGCATCAATACTGCTTCCACCTGTTGCGCACCGAGTGCGTCGACCGTTATTGCAAGGGTGAGTGCGGAATCGATGCCACCGGACAAGCCCACCACAGCGCCTTCGAATCCGTTCTTGTTCACGTAGTCTCGGACTCCGGTGACGAGCGCTCGGTACACCACTTGTTCCATGGTTTCCGGGGAGCTTATCTCTCCGGTCCGCGGAACTACGTGCGTGCCGACATCGAAATCCACACGCTCCAGGACTTCTTCAAACTGCGCACAACGTTGCGTTAGGGCGCCGTTTGCGTCGACGACGAACGACGCACCGTCGAAAACCAACTCGTCCTGCCCTCCTACGAGGTTC
>JBFGKR010000005.1:0-15679 GCA_041576575.1 Arenicellales bacterium
ACTAACGGTTGTTCAACAACGTCGCGGGTGTTCGCCAAGTTGCCCGTGGTCATAATTTCGGCATGTTCATTGGCGTGGATCTCGGCAGCCGCAACAGCGCAACCGTCTTCGCTCGAGATACCGATCAACAAATCGCAGTTGATTTCGGTTGAACGCGCCGTGTCTCGCGTATCGGTGGGTGAGCCGGGTATCGCGGATATTCTCATCACCAGCCCCAAGCAGGTGTATGTGCTCGGCAAATCCCTGGGGACGACCAACGTCGTATTGTGGGACGAGCGCGACCGGAGTTTCGCCACCTTTGACGTCAGTGTGACCCACGATCTGAGCACGCTGAAGGCGCAGCTCTATGAGTTGTTCCCGGAGGAGCGCCCCGAGATCTATTCCTCGCAGCAACATCTCGTCGTCGGCGGACAGATATCCAGCGTAATAAAAATGGATGCGATCGCGCGCGTGGCGAGCACTTATGCGCAGGTTGACAAGAAAGAAAAGCAGACCAAGATCATAAACCTGATGCAAGTAGGCGGGGTGCAGCAGGTCATGCTCGAGGTGAAGGTGGCGGAGCTCGCACGCAACGTGTTGAAACGCCTGGGGGTGAATTTGGCCAGCCTGCGACCGGGATCGCAGCAGACTCGCATAGGCCTCATTAACGGTGGTGCCACCTTTCCCGATCTGCTCCTTCCGCCGGACGACCTGCGCGTTCCGATCTTCGGACCCCTGGACGGATCGGTCAATCCGATCGGTCCCGTAGTCGACGAATTCGCTCCTGTAGAGCCTGCGGTGTCCGGTCCCGGTTTGTTCCTGAGCTTCCTCGATCCCAGGTTCTTTCTGCAGGCCGTGATCGACGCCGCGAAAGAGAACGGTTTGGCAAAAATCATGGCGGAACCGACCTTGGTTTCGTTGACCGGGCAGGAGGCGCAATTTCTATCGGGCGGTGAATTTCCAATCCCGGTCGCCGACGACGACGGCATTTCGGTCGAATTCAAGGAATTCGGGATCGGGTTGAAGTTTTTGCCGGTGGTTTTGGACTCCGGGCGCATCAGTCTGAAGGTGAATGTCGTGGTTAGCGAATTGACCAGCGCCAACAGCGTGATCGTGGGTGTGCCGACGACGAACACGTCCTTTGCGGTCCCCGCGCTCACCAAGCGTAGCGCTCAGTCAACGGTGGAACTCAACGACGGAGAAAGCCTGTCTATTGCCGGATTGATCAGCGACTCCATGCGCGATGCCGTAACCAAGTTTCCCGGACTGGGGGATGTGCCCGTGTTCGGGCAGCTATTCCGAAGCCAGGAGTTTCAGCAGGACAAGACCGAATTGGTGATCTTCGTTACCGCGCGCCTGGCTCAGCCGACGTCGCCGGATCAGATCCGCCTGCCCACGGACGGTTTGGTGATGCCGAGCGATCTCGAATACTACTTATTGGGAAAGACCCCCGGTAAGCACATCCCGAAAGCGGGTAATCTTGCGGTGTCCCAGCGCATGAACGGCACTGGCACCGAATTTGGTCACGATCTCAAAGGTCTGGGGAGGTAACTGCCAATGAAACGCGAATGCAAACCAATTCTTCTCGCCGCCGCCGTCGGCGCACTCGCCGTCGGCGCGGCCGGCTGCGTAATGTATCCGGAAACGGAAGACTTCGGCGACGCGGTGCGTCACATGCAGGCCGTTCAACAAGGTGCGTCGGACAGTGCCGGACCGGGTCAGGATGGAATGCGTGGGCAGTTGATCTTGAAGACACTGCGGGAGGACGTTGCAAAACCGGCCGAGGTCAAGAACGAGATCGTGATCAACGTGGGCGGCCAGTCCAAGTAAACGAGGACAATCGTAGTGTGCAAAATGCGAACGTTTACGCCACCAAAAACGCAAAGCGGCGTCGTGCTGGTCCTTACGACCGTCGCCATGGTAGCGCTGTTGGGCATGGCGGGACTGGCGCTGGACATGGGCGACGTTTACGTCAACAAGACGCGACTGCAGAACGCCCTCGACGCTTCGGCGCTGAGCGCGGCCAAGGAGTTGGTGGTGACGGCGGGTGACATGGCGGCGGCGACCGCGGTCGCCAGGAACACCTTCGCGCTCAACAAAGACGAGGGCAACGAAGCACTCGCCGCCATACCAAACGAGTCCGTAAATGTCGAGTTTTCCGCCAATTTAGTACCCTGGATACCAAACAGCGGCGCTTCTTTCGTCCGGGTATGGGTCGATATCGGCAGCTTTACACGCCCGAGCTTTCTCATCCAGGTCCTGGGAATCGACAGCAAACCGGTGGCGGCGAGCGCCACCGCCGGACCGGAGCAGGCGAGCTGTTCGAACTTGTTCCCGATGCTCGCCTGCGGCGACGCCGCTGCGCACGATCCCTCCAACAATAACTACTGGGGATATACTCCGGGCGACCAGGTAATCTTGAAGATTCACGCCGGCGGCTGTCCCGAACCCGCCACGCCGGATAACCCGGACCCCTGCAACGGTCCCGGCAATTTCAATGTCCTGGACGTCGGATCCGGCGCTGCCGCGGTGCGCGAGGCGCTGTGCGGAAAGGGCGAGCACGCCTGCGCGGGGGCGGGACACGTTGCAGACACCGAGCCCGGCAACATGGTCGGTCCCGTGGGCCAGGGCCTCAACACCATGTTCAACGTGCACCAGGGGGGAGTGAAGAACGACGAGTGCCCGGCGGACACCAACATCACCGAATACATTCCGCCGGACGATACCCCCCCTTTCTTCAACGCCGCGCACTACCTCAATGCGTCCAATCCCGGGAACGGGCGTCGCGTGGTGCCGGTTCCGGTGGGCACCTGCACCGAAGTCGGTGGCAAAAAGGAAGTACAGATCCTCGACACCTTGTGTTTCCTCATTACCCGCAAGGCCGAGCAGAGCGGCAGCACGCAATACGTCTATGGAGAGTTTCTCGATCCTGCCTTGGATTGCCTGACTTCCGGGAAGTCAAACCCGGATCCGACCGCCACCGGGGGTCCGGTCATTATTGTCCTCTACAAAGATCCGGTCGCGAGGGACGGGTAATCGCGATGGCGAGACAGGCAGGTTTCATATCGAATCGGCAACGCGGCATCGCTGCGGTCGAGACCGTGATCGCGCTGCCGGTGCTTTTACTGCTTTTTGTCGCTACTGCGGAAGCGGGGCGTGCGTACATGCAGTACAACACTCTGGAGAAAGGGGTCCGCGACGCGGCGCGCCACCTCGCGAACCACGCCATCGCAGGATTCACGACCGTTATCGACATCACCCCTGCGCTTGAGGCCGAGGTCAAGAACCTGGCGCGTTTCGGAAATGTTGGAGGAATGGGCGACGCCCTCTTGCCCGCATATACGGCGGATATGTTGACCGTAGACGTGCCCGATGCCGATCACGTCACGGTAATCGCCGACTACCCGTATCAACCGATGTTGTTCGACGAATTGCCCGACTTCGGGTTTGGTGGAGGTGTTTCGATGTTGTTCACCATGCGGGCATCGGTAACGGTGAGGGCATTATGATGGCGAGTGAAGCGTTGCGGCGCAGGCAGGCGGGACTGACCACCGTGGAGGTCGCGATCGTCGGAGCCGTATTTCTGCTGGCGATATTTACCGTTATCGAGGTCGGTCGTCTGATGTGGACGTGGGAGACGCTCAACGAGGCGACCCGGCGCGGCGCCCGGGTGGCCGCCGTCTGCCCGCGGGACCATCCGGCTATAAAAAACGTAGCTATATTCAACGCCCCGAACGTCGGCGGCGGGAGCAGTACGCTGCCCGATCTGTCGGTAGCGAACGTAGATGTCTCCTATTTGGACACCAACGGCAACCCTACCGGAAATTGGTGCTCCATTGAATTCGTCCGCGTCAGAATCATCAACTATCAACACGACTATTTCATGCCCGGTGTCGGGTTGCTCATCAATGCACCGGCCTTCGAGACGACTTTACCGCGAGAAAGTCTGGGTAAGATTCCAGGCGTTGGGTTTGGATGTTTCGGAACTCCATCGCCTATACCGGTGTGTACGTAGCGTAAAAAGGAACTAGTGATCATGCAGAATCCGATTAAGGTACTGGTTGTTGGACAATCTAAAGAGATCATTGCATCGTTCGAGCCTATCTTACGCCGCCATCCCGACGTCAAATTCGCTACACGACTGCTGACCAACGGGACTTTTGATCCGTTGCACGGAGTCAGGGACATTCCCGATGTGCTATTTCTTGAGTTGAGGCACTGCTGGGAGGATGAGTTAGAGGCTTTGAACGTTCGCCCTGCCGCGCACAGGCCCAAAATAATAACGGTGGGCGCGAGCGACGACGCCCGTGTGTTGCGTCGCGCGATGCAGTTGGGGGTGCGAGAGTTTTTGAACATCCCGGTCGAGCCGAAGGAAGTGGCCAACGCGTTACAGAACGTCGTGGACGAGAAGCGCGCCGCCTACAACCCGGTGCCAAGGCGCATGACCGCCGTATTCAACGCCAAAGGCGGCTCCGGAGCATCGCTCCTGGCAAGTAATCTGAGCCACATCATGGCGCAAGAATTGGGCCTGCGAGTCGCATTGGTGGATCTCGATCTGCAGTTCGGAACCTCGGCGCTGTGCTTGAACCTCACCCCGAACGTCGGCATCGGCGACGCTCTTTTCGCGACCGAGGACATCGATACGGTAGCGCTCCAGGGATACATGACCAAGCACGAAAGTGGTCTCGACGTTTTGGCCAGCGCGACGAACGGAATCGTCGACGGGGTCAACGTGCCGTCCCACCAATTGGAACACCTTTTGCAGGTGGTGTCAGCCAGCTACGACCACGTCGTGGTGGACCTGCCCAGAACCATCGATGCCTTGACCCTTTCGGTGATGGCAAGGGCGGACAGGATAGTGCTGGTCTTGCAGCAGAATCTCTCTCATCTCCACGACGCCAAGCGCGTCTGCCAAGGATTACGCACTCATCTTGAAAACGTCGACGGCCGGATCGTGATCGCCGTAAACAGGTTTCACAACAAGGCCGGTGTCGCAGTTCGCGATATTACCCAGGGCCTGGGTTGCCAAGCGTGGGTCGAGATCCCTAACGATTACAAGCGGGTGTCCCAAGCCGAAGATCTGGGCGTTCCGTTATTCACCCACGCACCTTCCGCGCCGGTCACCAAAGCGCTGCGCCAATTCGCCCGAACCCTTTCCGGCGTATCGCCGCAAAAGCGTGGTTTGTGGAAGCGCATTTTTTCCGACCGGCATGCCCACGTGTAGGAACGAGGATAACTAGTGACGATGAACTCTACGCAATCCAACCGCGCTTACGCGACACCGGCGTCTAATCGCACGAACGGTGTTTCAACAAAGCCGTTGACCGAGCAGACCGCGCTGCAGACCTTACATCAAAAGCTCATCAAGGTGATGGACCTTTCGGTGCTCGGCACCATGGCACACGAGGAGGCCGCGCGCAAGATACGCGAGATCGCCGAGAGGATCATATCGGAAGACGCCATGCCGCTCAGCTTGGCGGTTCGTCAGCGAATCATAAAACAGGTCGCGGACGAGATTTTGGGGCTGGGGCCGTTGGAGCCCCTGCTCGCAGATCCCACGATCTCCGACATTCTCGTCAACTCCTACAACACCGTCTATGTGGAGCGCCAAGGTCGCTTGGAAATGACGGATGTTCGCTTCCAGGACGACGCGCACCTTCTCCACATCATCGATCGCATTGTATCCAGCGTCGGTCGCCGAATAGACGAATCTTCTCCTATGGTCGACGCCCGTCTCAAGGACGGGTCGCGCGTAAACGCCATCATTGCCCCGCTTGCATTGGACGGTCCGATGTTGAGCATACGGCGGTTTGCGGTCAAACCGCTCAAGATCGACGACTTGATCAATTACGGGACGCTGAAACCGACGATCGCAAAGTTGTTGATCGGCGTCATCAAGGCGCGTCTGAACGTGATCATCTCCGGTGGCACCGGCTCAGGCAAGACCACGCTGCTGAACGTGCTCTCCGGCTACATTCCGGTGGGCGAGCGCATCATAACTATAGAAGACTCGGCTGAATTGCAGTTCCAGCACGATCATTTGGTCAGGTTGGAGACACGTCCGCCGAATGTCGAGGGGAGGGGGGAGGTGACGCAAAGGGACCTGGTGAGAAATGCATTGCGCATGCGGCCCGACCGCATAATTATCGGCGAGGTGCGTGCGTCCGAGACCCTGGACATGCTGCAGGCGATGAACACCGGACACGATGGTTCGCTGACGACCATACACGCCAACAGTCCGCGCGATGCGCTGACTCGAGTCGAGAACATGGTGTCCATGGCGGGGTTTGAGATGCCGCTGTCGTCGATACGATCTCAGATCGCCTCGGCGGTCCATGTCGTGTTGCAGCTCGAGCGACTGGAGGACGGCACTCGAAAATTGACGAGCTTACAAGAAATCAACGGAATGGAAGGCGACGTAGTCACTATGAGCGAGATATTCACGTTTGAACGAACCGGAATCGGCGCCGACGGTCAGGTGCTGGGTGACTTTCGAGCAACCGGTATGGTTCCGGCGTTTTTCGATCGGCTGTCTCGTCGCGGCATAGACGTCGGCCGGGAGATCTTCGATCCCCGGGTCTCATTGGAGGAGGTCGTTTATGGATGAATTGCTGCTGATTTTCGTAATTCTCGTCTTCGTGGCGGCGTTTTTGTTCGTGGAGCGCATGCTCGCGGTGACCATCGGACCTAAACGCGCCGAGGCCAGGCGTTTTCAGGAACGATTGCGGTTCGTCACCGAAGCGGCGGAGATCGGCACGGCGGCGACGCTGCTGCGAAAGATAGAAACGGACAACAATTCGTTGCTAAAGCGCTGGATGAATTCGTGGCCCGGCACGGCGACGCTGAACAGGCGCCTGACGGGGGCCGGGTACAAGCTGGGCGTCGTGCAGGTATTGCTATTGAGCATTGCGTCGGGAGGCGCCGGCTTCGCGTTTTTCTCCCTCGCCGGAAATCTTCCCACGGCTTTCGTGGTGGGCGCCATACTCACTTCAGTGCTGCCGATCAAGATATCGATGGACTACAACAAGCGGATGCGGGAATTCGACGAAGGACTCGTCGAAGCCCTGGGGGTGATGACCCGATCTCTTAAGGCGGGACAACCTTTCAACGAGTCGATGCTGACGGTGGCGAGGGAACTGCAGGGTGCGGTCGCCGAGGAGTTTGGGTTGGCCTTTGCCGAGTTGAATTATGGCCTATCGCCCAAGGAGGCGTTCGCGCACATGACGGAACGTGTTCCCAGCGTGACACTCAAAGCTCTGGTGGTCGCAGTCCTGCTGCAGCGGGACACGGGTGGAAATCTGGCCGAACTGCTGGAAAAAATCAGCGGTGTGCTGCGTGGTCGTTTCCGCTTCGAACGGCGTGTGCGGACGTTGTCGGCGGAGGGACGTTTGTCGTCCGCGATCTTGATTTCGGTGCCTTTCGTGCTGTTTGGGCTGATCTATGTGACTACGCCAAGCTATGTCGCCGAGCTGACGCAAGAATCCGTCGGCCACGTGCTCATCGCCGTCTCGTTCGTGTTCATGGTTCTAGGTATATTGTGGGTGCGCAAGATCACCCGGATCGACGTCTGAGGGGCCTCGTATGGACAGTCTGTTGCTGCTTCTTCAGGGCTATTCCCAGGACCCGGAGTCAATGCGCTGGGGTCTCACCGCCACCGTCGCCATCGGAGTGTTCTTGTTCATACTGGGAATTTCATACCTTTTTCTGATGGCGTTCAATCCGGGGCGGGCGCGCCTGCGCCGCGTCCTCGGCGAGACAGGGCGCGAGTCCTCAACCGCAGTGCGCCTCGGGGAGAGGCTGCAACCGCTGTCTCAGTATATCTTACCGAAGAAGGAATGGGAGAGGACGAAGACGGACGCGCAATTGGTTCACGCGGGACTGCGCTCCCCGCAAGCCTTGACGATGTTTTACGCAATAAAGACGTTTCTCGGCGTATCGCTGGCGCTGTTGGCGGTGGTTTTCGGTCCCATGGTCGGGCACGTTTTGGAAAAGCAATTTTCTCTTACGCAGATAATCATCGGTGCGCTGGTCCTGAGCTTCGTGGGAATGACCCTGCCGAACATTGTTTTGAAGCGCTGGGTCTCGAGGCGCCAGAGACTGATAAAGAAAGCGTTCCCGGACGGCCTGGACCTGCTTGTCGTCGCCATGGAGGCAGGCATAGGCATCGCCGCCGCGATCGAGCGTGTGTCCAGGGAGCTCGGCCGGAGTCATCCGCAGCTTGCCGACGAACTGGCCTTGGTAAATGCGGAAATACGAGCGGGGGTGGACCGCGGCGAGGCGTTGCGGAACATGGCGCAGCGCACCGGAGTTGACGACATAAAGGTGTTTTCAGGTCTGATCGCGCAGACCCTGAGATTCGACACCAGTATCGCCGATACCCTGAGGGTCTTCTCGGAAGATTTCCGCGACAAGCGGACCCAGGCGGCGGAAGAAGAAGCCGCCAAGATAGGGACGAAGATGATATTTCCACTCGTCTTGTGTTTTTTTCCTTCGTTTTTCGTGGTGGCGGTAGGGCCAGCCGTGCTTAAAATCATTCGTGCATTCACCGGTTTAGGGGAGTAACCCATGGTTGCGGACGCTATCAAATGTTTCGGACTAATTCTCATCAACGTGATCTTTGTCGTCGGCTGCGCGACGACGCCTGAACGCGGTCAACCCACCGAATCACTCTACGACGGCGCGGCCAAGACCTTGTACGACGCCAAGCATAAGCCGAGCACGAGTAAGGAAGCGATGGAGCTCGGAAATCGCGCGTTGCAGGTCGGTGATATTGATCGGGCTTTGTATCGTTTCGTCGTCGCTTATGAGCTCGATCCCAAGGAATACGAGGCCCTGCACAAAGTGGGAGTGATTCACGCGCAGAGAGGAAGTATGGAGCGCGCGGCCCTGGCATTCGAACTCGTGTTGAAACAGAAGCCCGACAACATTGCCACGCTGTTGGAGATGGGCCTGATTGAGATAAGCCGACGGCGTTACCAACGCGCCGAAGACTATCTTCGCAGAGTGGTTGAGGCGAAACCCGAAGTCTGGCGGGCGCACAACGGACTCGGGGTGCTCGCCGATCTGAACAAGGAATTCGAGTTCGCGCAACGGCACTACAAGAACGCGTTGAAGCTGTACCCTGGGTCGCCCGCGTTGCTGAACAATATGGGTTATTCGCACTATCTCGCTGGCAATTGGCAGCGCGCCCGCGAATACCTGGAGGCGGCCCTGGACGCGGACCCCGGCTACAGACAGGCTTGGCGCAACCTTGGTCTCATTCATGTGAGGCAGGGCGCGTACGACCAGGCGGTCGCGGCGTTCGAGCACGTTATGGACAAACCGCAGATCTTCGAGCGCATCGGCACGCTGTGCATGGTGGAAGGGAAGTTGGGAGACGCCACGCGCTTCTTGAACCTGGCCGTGGCGTCGTCGCCCACCTACTACAAGAAGGCCTACGACAACCTGGAGAGGTTGAAGGCTATGCGCGACTCCCGCGAGACCCGCGGCGCGCAGGAGGTTCGTTCCGTGGTTACGCCGTCCACGGACGCGTTTGCCTCTGCAGATGTCGCCGGTGAAAGCGAGGACAGTTTCGAGTTGCACCAAGCGGACCTGTTGCCAAGACCAAACCCCCAGCCGCGCCGATTTACGTTAGATCGATCCGTATGGCGATAACGGGAGCATCCAGCAGATGCGTCGAACAGATCGCGAACACGCAAGCGAATCCTGGCGCTATCGCCTCAAGATCTTGATGATAGATGCCGGATTTTCGCAGGCGGATCTCGCGCCGGTGTTCGGTGTCAGCCGGGCATCCGTGAGTCACTATATGACCGGCAGGAGCGAACCGACCATCCGTCAACTCGCCGCCGTTGCGCGATATCTCCGAATCTCGCTCGACTACTTGATAAACGGCGATCACAGACAGAATCTGGTCGTTCCAGTGCTTTCGTGGCACGAAATAAAATCGCACGTCAATTTCGGCGACGGAGCGACCATCCCGGCGCGGAAAGACAGCGTTCCCTGCCCCGTATGGAATTGCTCCAGACGAAGCTATGCGATCAAAGTGCAGGGCGACCTTATGGCAGGTCAAGAAGGCTATGAGCACGGCGATTTGATCTTCGTGGATCCCGACAAATCCGCGTACCACGGCTGCGACCTAGTAGCGGAGTTGGACGATCACCGTCTCTTGTTACGGCGACTCTCCGTGCTCGAGGACGGGCGCAAATTCCTACGTTCGTTGAACCGGAATTTCCCCCTGGATATTGTTTCCTTCGAGGCGGTCTCGAAAACGTACGGCGTCGTCATTTTCAGCGGGTGTTTTCGACTTCGACACTGAAACCGAGCAACCCGCCGTCATCGGTCGACGGTAACTCCCGGCGGCTGGCGGCTACTGCAAGGCGTGCGATGTCGCGGGCTTTCTTTCGATTCCGTACTTCTCCAACAGTCGATACAGTGTGATCCGCGAGACCCCGAGCGTTTCCGCCGCCAGGGATATCTGATTACGCGACTGCTCGAGCGCGCATTGAATCGCGTGTCTGTCGGCTTCCGTGCGAACCTCCTCGAGCGTCGTGGACACGCGGTCTCTCTCCCGTCTCTCCAGGCCGAGGTCTTGGACGCCGATGAAACGCCCCTCGCCCATGACCATCGCCCTGCGTACGCAGTTCATGAGCTCGCGAACGTTGCCCGGCCATCGGTAACTCAGCATGAAGTTCAACGCCTCCTGACTGAACCCCTGCAGACGAGCCTGTTTCTCATTCGCAAACTGATTGAAGAAATGCAACGCCAATGATTCGACGTCTCCGCGGCAGTCGCGCAGAGGCGGGGTTTTTATGTGCAGCACGTTCAGCCGATAGTAAAGGTCTTCGCGGAAATCGCCGTCTGCGACGGCTTTTACTAGGTCAACGTGCGTGGCCGCAATCACGCGCACATCCACGATCCGGCTCTTGGTCCCACCCACGTGCTCTATTGTTTTCTCTTGAAGAAATCGCAGCAGCGTGGACTGCATGTCGCTCGATAAGTCTCCGATCTCATCCAGGAATATGGTGCCACCTGCGGCCGATTCGATGCGTCCGATCTTGGTTTTGTCTGCCCCGGTGAACGCGCCCTTGTCGTAACCGAACAGTTCGGACTGGATCAAAGACTCAGGTATCGCCGCGCAATTTACGGCCACAAAAGGTCCACCCGCCCGCCGCGACGTGGCGTGAATCGTCTGCGCAGCCAGCTCCTTGCCGGTCCCGCTCTCGCCGGTGATGAGGACCGGGGCGTCCACGCCTGCAATCTTTGTCAGAGCTTGAGACAGCCTGCGAATCGCTTTGCAGCCTCCGATCAATCCGTGGTCGCGTGCGCAGGCGTCATTGGCACGCCGCAGAGACTCGGTCAGTTCCGACATGCCGTAGGCGCGACCCAGGGTGACTCCCAGTCGATTCAGATCGAGAGGAAGAGTGTGAAAATCGAAACAATGATCCGCAATGAAGGCACAGACCGCGTCATTTTGCAGGGAGCGGCTATGGACGACGGCCAGCCATTCGATCGCGGAGTCGGAGAGCACGGTGTCGCGCAGGCGACGCAGCGAGTTGTTGTTTTCTCCTACGAATGCGATGCCGACGCGATAGTGGTTGTCTCGGACCTGTCTGTGTATCTTTCTTGTGTCGTCGACCGAATCAATCTCCCAGCTGTCGGCGATGCCGGAAAAATTTATCGATGACTCCGTGATCTCATTCGGTACAAACAGCACCTTCCTCATAGTGCGCCCTCCCACCAGTACGAGCGTTCGGAATCGACCGGCCTCCCCTAGGCCGGGGCGATTCGCAGTGTCGCAGAGCGGCGTGCAGACCCGCGTGACAACGCAGGCTACATATGCGATAGGTGAACGTGACGACTAATAAATGGTTCTCGGGATGGTTGTCGGGCGCGGATTCCGCTATCGATAACGGACACGGGCCGACTCGGACAAATGTTATTGGAACGCACGTTCTCCCCCCGGAACAACCGCTCGCTTGCTAAGTCCACAATGCTAAGCATGGTATCAAATACCAATCTGGAAGCGCTGTCAATAGCACCGATTTACTGTGATGGTTGAGAATGTGCGACTGTCCAATATATTGACTACAATCAGGCAGTTAGCTTGTACAGCTGAGCTAGATTATGGTTCCGAGCGCTTTCCGGGCCGGTACGCCGGGTAATAGTCTTGTCCCCACAGGTATAGAAATATTAACACCCCGCCCCTGGGTTGCCCGACGCCGCGCGCGTTGTGACGTCCCAGTCAGGCGGATTGCTGTTGCATTTTCTTGTCTCTAGAAACGGGCTCCGGGCAAGGCCGCGCTCGTGATGGCCATGATCCGCTGGCGGCGGTGGTCCGGGATTACTCTTCGTCGGGTCTCGGGATTGCGTGCGCGAGCCCGCCGCCGTGGTCCACGCGCATGCCACCGCTCCCCGATCGCGGTTCAGGCGGACGGAGTGTTGTTGCCTTTTTCTTTGCCCTTGTCTTTGTCGCCCATCCCTATACCGTCTGCGCTGAGTCGCTCGTCCGCGCCCTCTGAGGACGACGCCTCACAGGGACCGAGTGTATCCCCGTGGGCGAGGTGTGCGGACTTCGCGGGAACCCCCACGGTGAGGGTCTTTCGGCCTTTGTGGCAGATCGTCACCTTGGCCGCCGAGGGGTCGGATGCGGTCCCATCGTCGACGTCCTCGTCGTACGAGATCCGTCCGTCGCGGTCTACGGTAATGTTTGAGATGGTCACGATGGTGTCGTCCGGTACGAAAATGGTGAAGCCGGCTTCGGTAGAGTCGTGCCTCAAGGAGACGCGATGGGTGCCGCCTTCCACGGGGATTAGTACCCTGCCGCTGCCGTCCGTCGTTCCTACGCGTCCGCCGTTCAAGTAAACGTCGACTCCACCAGTCTGGGCCCACGCGTCTGCGACGAGAACGTTGCCAAGCCCTGCAAGCAGGCGCTCGGTCGCGCCCGGCCGCTCCAGGGGCAGGAAGAGCGCACTGCGTCCCGCAAAAGCGGAGACCTGCAGCACCAGGGTGGATGAGGCGTTGCCGGCGGTGCCGCCGCCACCCGTCGAGGTTCCCCCCCCGCCGCATCCGGCAACGGCCAAGATTGACATTAAGGACGCCATCGCGGCGCCGGCGAGAATTGATTTCGGCGTTAGCGCGTCGATCATCGACCCTTCCTCAATCGATTATGGAATGTTTCAAGAGATTAACCGGTGAAGTAAAGAAATCCAATTAGCGACAAATGCCTTGATCGACGAAGCTGATGAATTGAGCGACGAACGACAGTCCGCGCGCAATAGCGACCGCTGTGTTCCGCAGTTGCGGGGCCGTCGAACGTCTTTCAACCGGGAAGTCGGGATTTTATTGTTTGACCCAGCGTTCGCCCTCTTTCCGGTATTTTTTTTTGACCGCTGTCCAGGCGACCTTGTGGGCGACCTCCTCGCGATCCTTACGTCGCGCATATTGTTCCCAGGCGCTGTTGTACGCTTCCCGGTAGACCTCCTGGGCATGTTTTGGCAAATGCCTTCGAACCGCGATAGGTAATTCTTTCAGGTCCCGGTACGGCATGCGCGTTTCCAGTAACGAGATTAGAGATATCGTACAGGATCGATTTCTGTTTTTTTCTGATATTGCTCTGCGGACTAGCCGTAATCGCCGGGGGAGCCCAGACCGAGCATCTCGGGCGTCACCAGGGTCACGCCCTCTTCCGTGACATAGAAGCGCTTCTTGTCGCTGACCGGATCGATCCCGATCTTGGTGCCGGCGGGTAACTGGCAACCCTTTTCAATTATCGCTTTTTTGATACGGCACTTGCGGCCTATGTCGACCTCAGGCAGGACAATCGAATCCTGAACCACCGAGTACGAATTGACCCGAACCCGGGAAAATAGAATCGAATGCCTCACCGTGGCGCCGGAGACAATGCAACCTCCCGATACCATGGAGTCCACCGCCATTCCACGCCGTTCGTCGTTGTCAAACACAAACTTCGCCGACGGTAACTGCGGTTGATAGGTCCAGATGGGCCAGTTTTCGTCGTACAGATTGAGTTCGGGGCTCACGTCCACGAGTTCCATGTTCGCTTGATAATATGCGTCGACGGTCCCCACGTCACGCCAGTAGGCGCCTTCCTGAAATTGCGAAATCGGATACGCGAAGACGCGATGCTTGCCGATGAGCGAAGGGATAACGTTTTTTCCAAAATCGTGTTCGGAGTCGTTGTCCCGCGCGTCCGCCAACAATCGGTCGAACAGGAACGCGGTGTTGAATACGTAGATGCCCATGGACGCAAGAACGGTTTCGTTGCGGCCGGGCACCGCTTCCACTTCCTGCGGTTTCTCCTGGAACCGAACCACGCGGTCGTCGGCGTTGATCTGCATAACGCCGAAGTGCTTCGCGTTCTCGACCGGCACATCGACACATCCCACGGTCAGGTCGGCCTCCCTCTCCAGGTGGAATTGAATCATCATTCCGTAATCCGCCTTGTAGATGTGGTCGCCCGCGAGTACCAGTACGCGATCGGGTTCGTGGTGCCGAATGATGTCGATATTTTGATACACCGCGTCCGCGGTGCCTGCGTACCACGATTCCTGCATACGCTGTTGGGCGGGTAACAGTTCCACGAACTCATTGAACTCGCCCTTTAGAAAGCTCCATCCCTGCTGGAGGTGTTGAATCAGGGAATGCGCTTTGTATTGGGTGAGTACGCCGATGCGTCGAATCCCGGAGTTGATGCAATTGGAGAGGGTGAAGTCTATGATTCGAAATTTGCCGCCGAAGGGCACGGCCGGTTTCACCCGCCAATCGGTAAGATGTCCGAGTCTGGTTCCGCGTCCGCCCGCGAGTACCAACGCCAACGTGTCGCGCACCGGATCGCGAAACGCCGATTTGAAACGATCCAGCTTGCGTCTTGTTTGTTCGGATCGACGCGCTTCGGCTTTGAGGTCCGCGTTGAAACCGCTCGAGGCGTTCATGTCAGGCGGGTGTCCTTTCTCCTGGTCGCTGGGGGACTTGCTTTAATCGCGCCACGTTCGCTGCCCGCGTCGTGCCGCCGGGCACCCGCAAGGGTATGCCAATTCTGCGGTGATGAAAACCGGCTCAGCGCATAGCCCGGACGGGTCGCACCGACGATAATCCAAAGACCCCGATTGATGCCACCCGGAGCCCGGCATAGGTGCGCACTACGAGACCGGATGTCGTCCGAACACTGATCGCGCTCCACACCACCGCACAGGGGGTCGTTGCCGCATTTCAACGCCCAGGGCGGACGGCAAGCACAAGCCACCGCCGCCGGGCTGGACCGCGAATTCGGACGACGGCAACGGCGCACCCCTGCCATAGGGATAGACCCGAGCGCCGCGGATGGCCGTATTCGTGACGACGCCGCCGGGCCGGATACCGGGAAGAACCGCGACGCGTCAGCGCTTGATGCGATATCTCGAATCGATGTGGGCTTCCGCTTTCAACCAATCCTGCAGCGGATCGCCGCCCTCGAAACCGCGCTGCTCCGCGTAAGAGTAAGCCGTTTCGGCGATCAATCGCTGTCGAGTCTCGGCGCTGACTATTGCTTTGACCCGTTCCTGGGGCCCGCGTTTCTCACGCTTTGAAGCGGTCTCGGTTTGAATTTTAGACTTCGGAGTCGCTTCTTCGGTAATTTGCGGGGCGGGCTTGCGTTTCTTCGCCGAAACTGTCTTCTGGTGGATCTGCATGGGCTCCCTCCTGG
>JBFGKR010000006.1:0-15510 GCA_041576575.1 Arenicellales bacterium
CGATCTTGAGCAGTTCCATGATTGCATTCACGACGTCCCGTCGGCTTGGACAGGCCCAGGAGATGAGTCTCCCGGCTCGTTCTGCGCGCTGTATCATCGCTTCCCGGGTCCGCCGGCGACCAGCGTCGATTTGGCTGTGGTGGAAATCGGCGAGCGAAGTCGCCGCCGCTTCGATTGCGGGCCGCACGTTGCCGCCGCAACAAAGCAGGTCCTGCAGCGACTCGCCGGGCGACGCTTCCAAGATCAAGGCGCGCGGCTTTGAAAGATAGGCAATGGGGCGAACAGGTCTGAATGCGGCGGCGGCGGGGCACTGTCGATGGAGACGACGCAGACGCTCGTACGCGTGTCTTCCGTCGTCGTTGCGGTACAACTTTACGAAAAAGCGCCGTGTGCGACGTGACCGCGTTCCCGGCTCTTCGGCCTCCACGGTGCAACATAGAGTGACGCCCAATCCCGGTCGATATCGGGTCGGTACGACTTGCCGCCGTGCGACACGCCAGTTCCCGGACCCGAACTCCCGGAGGATCGATGCCTCGAACTCTGCCGGTGGGCTTTCCATAAATCGAGGCAACGCCGTCAAACGACGATCCATCGGAAATACGTTAAGAAGTAAGTTTAATTGTGGTATATAACTAACTGTATTTATAATGTTATCTATTCCTGCATTCGGGGCAACCCGAGGCTCAGTCGTGGCCAGGAGTTTTTTGTACATGCCTTTGACGCTCTTGACCGCGTGTGTCGTCCCGGTCACCCATTGCGTTCGCGTGGTGCCGCTCGCCGACTCGCACAGCTCGAGTTCGTACAGAACGGTAGATCGCAATCCCGGCCGATAGCGAATGCGGGACAATCGACAATTCCGGATCTCGATACCGCGTCCCCCGGGGGTGCGTATCTGCGCCCGAAATACAGCCAGCATGCGTTCCGCATTCCAAGCCGTCTGCAGTTGCGGCAGCGCCGGATCGACCGGTAGCGGATCAGTCACGATGGACGGCATCCAATAGAGGCGCGCACACGTCGCGCCATCGCGGCCAGAAGGCATAAAGACACGCCAAGCGCAGCATACTTGCGCGGGTGTAGGTGGAAACCCTTGTCATAAAACGGCGGTTCCGCGACCGTCTGTATCCCTCGAGGAACAAGGATTCGGCGTCGTCACGATCAATGATGCCCTGCAGGCAGTTGAGTTTGAGATGCGCCAGGAAATTTCCCACGTCGAGGGCTGGATCGGCCAAACACAAGGTATCGAAGTCGATCAGCACCGTGTCGCCGTGTGCACTCAAGGCCTGTTTCTCGTAAAAATCTCGGTGCACCAGAGTGGGCTCGAATTGGCGGCAGGCGTCGAGTTCTGTGACCACCCGGATCAACGCGTCGGTGGTGGCAGCGCCTAAGTCGGGAAACACGCCGTCGATCAATATCACCCAGCGTCGGAGTAACTCGATTTCGTCGTCGACATTATAGCGGTCTTTGACCGCCAACACCGTGCCGTGGAGTTTTGCTAGGGCGCGCCCGGCGGCCGTGATGCCGTGTGTCAGCTCTGCGTCCTCTAACCAGGGCAGAGCAACGCCCGGAACGTCTTCCATGAGCAGCGCCCGCCATGGATCGAGGTAGCCGATGGGCCGGGGAACACGAATCGAGTCGTCGCCACCGAAGCCCCTCTTCCGAAGACTGCGCATCGTTTCACACACCCGTCGGCCGCGGTCTGTGCGCATCTTGTAAAGTTTGACGACTACCGAATCCGGCGCCGCATCTTCTTCGTCGGTCGCGTAACGAAAGCGGGCTACGCAACGCTTGCCCAGCCTGTGGCCGAGTATCTCGGTCTCAATGCGGGTTACGGGGCGCTCCTCCATACGCAGCGCCCGGGTCAGTACCCCCGCAGCGAACGTCGGATTGTGCGCCAGTCTCAATCCCTCCAGGCGCTCGTCGAGACCGGGGTAGCGCATCACCAATCCTAATTCCGGAATGCTCCAGACCAGCTCGGCCGCAGTATCAGGAGTGAGCTGAGCCCGGCGAGGCTTGGACAACCTTCTTATGCTGATCGCGCAGTGTTCCCGGGCCCTCCTTCCCACGAGTTCGCCCAGAATCGTCTGAGACCATTCACCGGTGGGACCGTTGACCCGCAATTCGTACTCCAGGACGAAGCCGTCAACACCGCGCGCGTGCACGCGCACGAGTTGACAGCCCAACACTTCAATGTCGTCCTGGCGTGCGAAAGGCCCGCGCTTTTTCAGCGCGTTTAGCAGCACATTCTGGGACATTGCCGACTGCAACGCGGCGAATTTCTCGGCACGAGAAATCTCGGCCCCTCCCCGAGCCGGTCTACTCGCCAGCATGAACGTAACTCAGGTTCAGTGCGGCGGCGCCCTCCTGCACCGGATGCGGCACAACGCCGCCGGAGCATGCGGCCAGTTGATCGGCCGTAATTTCAAGGATTTCGCCGTCTTCCAGACGCAACAGCCGATCGGCGCCGACCACTGAGGACATGTGATGGGTGATGATCAGACAAGTCGAATTCGCAGTTAGTCGTGCTAGAGCAGCTTCCACTTCGACGCGATTCTCGATGTCGAGTCCGGACGTGGGTTCGTCCAGTATGACGATCGGCGCATCGCGTATGATCGCGCGGGCGATGGCGATGCGTTGACGTTGGCCGCCGGAGAGCGTGTCGCCCCTCTCGCCGACGACGGTGTCGTAGCCCTCGGGCAAGGCCTCGATAAACTCGTGCACATTGGCGACCTTAGCCGCTCTGATGATCTCTTCCGTGGTGGCATCCAGTTTTCCATAGGCGATGTTGTCTGCGATGGTCGTGCTGAACAGCACCGAGTCTTGGAGGACCACTGCGATTTGCTCACGCAACGAGTTCAAGGTGAAGTCGCGAATGTCGACACCGTCAACAAGAACGCGGCCATTTAACGGGTCATAGAGCCTCAATAACAGGCTCGCAATCGTCGACTTGCCGGAGCCGCTCGCGCCAACCAGCGCTACCGTCTCTCCGGGTGAGATTTTAAAGCTCGTATCCCGCAGAACCATGTTGTTCGATTGATAGCCGAACTCCACGTGATCGAACGCTATTGCGCCCCTAAACCGCGAAGCCTCTATCGCATTGGGGTTATCGCGAATCTCTGGATCGGTATCCAGGATCGCTAGAATCCTCTCACCGCTTACGGTCGCTTTCGCGATCTTGGTCGTCAGCGCCGACAGCTTGCGGACGGGATTGTAGAGACCTTTCAGATAAGCGATGAACACCAATAAATCGCCCGCCGTAAGCACGCCGGATTGCACCCGGGTAACCCCGAGCCAAACCACCGTTGCGACGCCAACAGCGATGATGACTTGCACCAAGCGATTGAGATGGGCTCCGAGCCGGGTCGCGGCCAGGTTCGCCTCCACGCTGTTTATGTTGTGTTGGGAAAAACGCTCGTCTTCATGGGCGGCCCGGGCAAATGTCTGGACCAAGGTGATCGCAGACAATTTTTCCGTCATGACGTTATTTATTTCGCTCTCTCTGCGCCGCTGGGTGCGCGCCGCCCCCCGGATTTTGCGCGCGTAGTGCGACAAGGTCAGCATCAAAAGTGGCATTATGGCTAGTGCAACCAATGTCAACTGCCAATCCATCCACAGCATGATTACGATCATTCCAGCGACTACGAGCAGACGGTCGGCAAGAAACATGACCGCGGTGACGAGCAGCTCACGCATCATTCGTATGTCACCGGTAAGACGTGCAAGCAAATCGCCGGTGCGGCTTTCGTCGTGAAAGGAGTGCGACAAATGTTGGATATGATGGTAGACCTGCTTGCGGATGGCGGCGATGACTTTTTGGCCGACGCTTTGCGTCAGAAAAGCTTGGCCGTAGCCGAACAATCCGGCAAGTATCGCGATCATCAATATAGACAGGGCTATCGCGAGCAGCAGGAGGTTCGGGTTGTCTGCAGCGTACGGGATATGATTCAGGAACGGCGCCGCGTCTTGTTTCGGTATGAGCACCACGTCAAAGACCAGTTTCAAAGGCCACGGGCGCAGCAACTCCATGACGGCCGCTCCGAGCATGCACAATGCCGCCAGCATTAAAGTCTGCCGATGCGGCCGCAGGTGGTGTGCAAAGCGATTGAACAGCCCGCGAATCACGGTCAGTCGGATGCGTTTTGCGTCGGTGCGAGATGCCATGCCAGTATTCGAATTCCCCGTTTAAGCGGCGACCAACAACGGTGTCGCCATCGCTATTACGCGTTCGGCGTTGCGTCGCCAGGTTCGGTTCGATACGGCTCTCGCCGCCGCCGCCCCGATCGATCGACGTAATCTCTCATCCATGAACAAATGCTCGATACGTTGAGCCAATTGCGACGAATCGCCCGGATGCACGAGCAGCCCGGTTTCTCCATCACGCAAGACCTCGGCGATTTGTCCGATTCCGCTGGCGACCACAGGCGTGCCGACGGACATGTACTCGTACAGCTTCAGCGGCGAGAAATAGAAATTTTCGAGCTTGGGATACGGCGCCACGGCGACATCCATGGAGCGTATGCGTCCCGGCAGATCGTCGTTCGATTGCCAACCCGTAAGCGTAGCGAAAGCGCCCAATCCGGCACCGCGCAGATATCCTTCGATCCAACCGCGTAGGGGTCCATCGCCCACAATCAACAAATGATATTGCTCCGATGCGCCGGCCAATTGTCGAAAGGCGTCGAGTAGCACATCGACGCCGTGCCAGGGTTTTAGGCTGCCTACAAACCCTACGGTGAATTTTCCGCGTGCCCGCTCGATCACGTGCGGCGCAACCGTTGGATGGAACCGGCTAGTGTCAACTGCGTTCGGCATGACATGGGTCCGATTTGCGCGCGCCCCCTTGGAAATCGCGTACCGTTCGACCTCGCGAGAGACCGCCAGCAACACGTCTGCACCCGCGAAAACCTTCCTCTCCGTATCCGCCGCTTCTATCACATGAAAAAGCCTGCGAAACTTTTTCTGCTCGAGTACGAGCGGTGAATTGACTTCAAGGATATAGGGAACTCCGATCTCCCGCGCAGCGAGAAGCCCCGCCGTACTGAATAACGAATATCGCTCGTAGATGAAATCGAAGGGCCGATCGCTATGCAGAGTCACCAACTTGTCCCGGATCGCATTGCTGATACGCATAGCGCTGCGCTCCTTGGCGCGGGCTTTCTCGTCGCCGTCGAGGACGGTCTTTTCATCGAGGATGGAAACCGCCTCTGCGACCTCGATTATGTTGGCAGCCACAGGAAGAGGCGGCGCTCCACGTCTTGCGGCGACGAGCGATACATGATGCGATAGATCTGAAAACGCACGCACCATTTCTTGTACGTGCACGGAAGCGCCCTTGTTTCCGAATACCGGAATGTGTCTATCCCCGGTGACGTAGGCAATATGCATTGCCGTCCTCCTTTGTATCAAAATTCTTCCCCGCCGCTGAACGAACGAAGTAATTCGCGAGCGTTGCGACATTCGATCTAAGCGAAAACTCCCTTTCGGCCTTTCGCCGACTCGCATCGCCGAATCGCCGGCGCAGGCTAGGATCGTTCAACAAATGTTCCATCGCCTCGGCGAGTCGCGCGGGATTATTGGGAGGACTCAAAAAACCGGTTCTTTCATGGTCGATGATTTCCGGGATGCCGGCAACGCGGGTCGATACGGTGGGCAAACCCATAGCCATGGCTTCGAGTAAAACCGTAGGAAGGCCATCTCGATCGCCACTGTCGCTAACCACACAGGGCAAAACCACCGCAAGCGCGTTTCTCATCGTGTCAACCAGCCGTTCTTGCGGTTGCGGACCGACGAGCTTCACTATCGGGTTGAGGCCCGCGGCGTCGATTTGGTTTTGCAGCGATTGGCGTTCTGGCCCATCACCGATAATCCAGCAGTGGAATCGACGACCGCGTCGTTGCAGGATTCGACAAGCCTCGATCAGGTCCGTAAAACCCTTTTTTTTGACCAAGCGACCGACCCCGACAAATGCTTCCGCTGCGTTTGATTTCGGCTGCGGATGGAACCGTTCAAGATCAACGCCGTTGTAAAGCCGCCGGATTCGCGGCTTCACGCTCGCGTCCACCAGACCCTGCAGATGCCGCTGGTTGTAGTCCGAGACAGTCACTACAATAGCCGCTTCATTGATCTTTCTCTGACGCAGTAAATCGTCGGTCTCTGGATCAATGTAGGTGTGGTAGATGTCTCGGGCGTGTGCGGTGAACGAAAACGGGATATTAGCGAGTCGACTTGCCAAAAGCGCGACCACCGTTGCATTCGAGGCGAAATGCGCGTGCAGGTGCTTAATGCCGTGTGCCGAGGCGAGCATGGCGACGGTGGTTGCCTGAACACACAAGTGAACGATCTCTTCCGGTTTTTTGCCCGGAAAAAGACCCGCGAACGGGGTGAAGCCCTTGCCAAACACCGTGCTCAGGTCCGTGTCGCAGCGATTCGCAGCGCACGACCCCGATGCAATCTTGAGTGTTTTTTGCGAATCACGGCGAGGAAGATACGTAACGGGTGACACCAAAGATGCAACAAGTTCGTGGCGCGGCTCCGTAGGCGGTTGAAGCAGGGAAAAAATCCTGACGTCCACCCCTCGACGTTCCAGCTCGAGGACCTCGTTCAACACAAAGGTCTCCGAGAAACGAGGAAAGCGCTTCAGCACGTATCCTACTTTCAGCTCAGTGGTTGGAATCATCGGATTTGATGCCTCTTCATCGCGTTTACCAGCGTTTCCACACTGCGGAGAATCGAGCCGACCTGAGCAACCTCCGCTTCGCGCTCGCCAAGTTTTAACGCTCGGCGCAGCAGCGCGGTCGCCCCATAAAAGCGCATGCCGAGAGATTGCAGGGGGCGCCCGCCCATGTCTTGGTAGAGTTCGATCAACAACCCCCCCAGATCGTTGAACGCTTTGAGCACATCCCCCTGATAGAGATCTCTGCTGGTCACCCAGTGCGCGGTCAGGTTGGCCACGTCGCTCTCCGGCCTGCCCGCTACCATGTCTTCCAAATCGATCAACCACGACGCATCGGTTGCGGCTTCCAGCATCAACTGGCCCACATGGAAATCTCCGTGCACCGGAACCTGACCGCGAGACAAAAGCGGTGCGTTCCATCGAAGCGCTATTCCTTGCAGTTCTCGGTATAAGAGCCAGGCCCATGTGTTGTGCTCAGCGAACCCTTTTGTCACCGGCGGCGCTGTCAATCGAGGACGTATTCGTCGCCAGGGATCGAGCGGCTCCAGCGTAAGTCCTTGTCGCGAACACTCGTGCATGGCTATGAGAGGTTCGAGGAGGACTTTCAACTCGTATTTGTTCCGGTTCCACTCACCGGCACTCCACGCTTTCCGGCGGCGTCGAAACCATACCCTTGCCGTGTCGCCATCTATCCAGGGAAATACGAGTTCATGGCTGGCGCCGTCGTAATCGGCTGTCGGAGTGCGCACGCCCGCCGTCGCGAGTGTTCTTGAGTCCACCGCCAAGCGCCGCCCGAAGGCAGCCGTACGATCGCACAGACTTTTGCGCGCAGTGGCATTGACGTGACGAACCCGATCGCTCATGCGGCCAACTGCTCCACGAACTGAGCCGCCGCGGAAGCCCCCGACGGACCGATGTCGATCGGGCACCGGCGCCGCGGTTCCTCTACGACGGACCGTATCCACGCGGACGACCGTCCCAATTTGCCACGCTCGTGGCATAAACCGAGCCTCTCACCCCAACGACGAGCGCGTTGCAACTGATCGTCGTAAGTGCGGGGGACCGGGATGAGCAAGGTTGGAACGTCGATGGCGGCCAACTCCAATACGGAATTGTACCCCGCGGTGCTCAGCACCGCGTCGGCCTCCGCGAATACTTGCGGCAAAAACGCACCCGGCGTTATAAACCGATCGACGCCGTCGATGCGAGCGTCGTTTCCAGCTCGTGGACCCAGCACTTGGGTGACGGTGATTGGTACTCGCGCCTTGTTTCGTAAATTTTGCACGAGTTCCCCCACGGTTTGTCGAAACTCGATCCAGACATCGCCGCTTCCACCGCCGCCCGAGGCGACGAGTACCTGTCGATCGCCGTTGCGCCGCGGCAACCATTGGCGTGATGGGTCGCCCCTCAATTGGCGATAAATCCAACCCACCGGCTCGGTTCGTTTGGCCGGAAGAGACCCCGTTTCGGGTTGCCATTCAGCTTCAGGATTCGGCAGCAACAAAAGATCCCAAGGGCGATCGCCATCCAACCGGAAATTCCGCAGTTTTCCGGCAATGGTCTCTCGCAGAATCAAACACAAAGGATCCTCTATGGTCGCCAACCTCGGTATCACCGCAGTATCAACGATCACCGGGCCTTGGCTCATGGCGCGAAGACAGCACGCCATGTATTCACGCTCGACGATTTCAATATGCGCGTACAACCGCTCTTCGTCCGTCGTCATTCCAGCGGGAGGCGCGTTGACGATGAGGGCGAGCGGCAGATCCGGTCGCACCTTGCGCAATGCATGGGCAATGTTGGTAATGCGCCGCAGATGTCCAAGACCTTTCTTCCCGCTAGCGCAAAATCGTAATGTTGCCGCCATGCCCGAGTCCTAGAAACGGCACCGCGGCAGTAGCGGAGGCATGCGTGTCCGGCACCCGGAACACCGGACGTTCGTCGCGTAACAGTCCTCCCGCATTTCGAGAGGCATTTGACCCTTGCTCCGGCTAACGGCGAATGCGTACACAACATTACATCTGTCGACGTTGATACTAGGCATAGCTTTGCCGTCGCAGAAACGTAGACGGAGGGCGCTTCGAGCCGGAGGCCGTTGCTTCTATCAATAAATCAAAGAGTTGGTTGACGTTCGACTCCCCGGCGTATGCGCGATGAATAGTCCGCCGTCCGGCAGCGCCCAATCGCGCGCGCAACAACGGCCGCCGCAGGAGTCGTTGAATCTCGTTCGCCAGGGCCGCGGGGTTTTCCGTGGCTACGAGGAGTCCGTTGGCTTCATGCTCTATGATTTCTGGAATCCCTAAAATCGGTGCAGCGACTATCGGTAACTCCATGGCCATCGCCTCAAACAACACCTTGGGGAAACCGCTCCGATTGTTGCGCTCGGAAACCTGGCAGGGAAGCACGAAAACGGACGCGTCGCGGTAACGATCCATAATTGTCTCGTGAGAGAGTCCGCCCGTTAGCGTCACCACGCCTTCAAGGCCCATCGCCTTAATGGAACTCTGCAGTTGCGGGCGATTGGGACCGTCGCCGACGATCTCGCATCGAAATCGAAGTCCCAGGCTGTGCAGAATGCGACACGCGCGTATCAGCGTGATGAAGCCTCGTTTTTCACTCAGCCTACCAACACTCAGAATTACGGGGGCCTGCGCTGTGCGGCTGCGGTTCGGGTTGGGCCGATACCGAGTTGCATCGAAGCCGCATCGTGCGTATTTGACGGAAATCTTCGGCGGCAACGGAGCATAGGGGGAGCGTTCACCCGGCTTCGTTTGGGCGATTACAAAGCTTGCGCCGCCGAGCGTTCGTCTCAAGGTTTCTCGTGGTACCGAACGCAAGTGTTTGGCATCTATTGTTATGCTCAATGTAACGCCGGTTAGACGCTGCACCAAGCCGATAATCCCTCCAAGCTCTTCCGTGAAATACACGTGCATGTGGACCACATTGGCTCGGCCGGATCGTGCCGCCAGCCACGCTGCCTTGTTGAAGCGACGTAATCGCCGGTCGTTTCCACGCCGAAACAAGCAGCCCAAGGTGGCGAAGTAGCGGACGGGATATTGCGCCAACAACTCCAGATGCGCCCGTATGATGGGAGTCAAGGCGGCATATTTCGCCGGCACATAGGTCTCCGGGGAATGCAGCGCGCGTGTGTACGAATTCACGACGTCTCTGTTGGGTGGATGTAATGAAAAGATATGCAGCGGCATGCCGTGCCGCTCCAATCCGGAAATTTCGTCGTGACTCAATTTGGACGTATCAGGGTTGGCGCTAAGCACCACCCCAATTTTTCGTTGGGGCTTCAAGTCCGCGTCTCCTGCCCTTCGCGCACGAGTGGCGGCGCCCAAGAATTCGGCAACCGGTCTTTCAGCAACTCGCTGACGCAGTTGCTCAGCCTCGACAATCCATCCAGCCGCAGTTGATAAAGGCCGGTGGATCGAACATTCAGGCTAGCCAGCTTGTCCCTGAGCACGCCCATCAACCGCTCCGGCGTAAGGTCGTCCGGATGTAGCGCAGTAAGGAGACCGCGCGTGGCCATTCGGCGACATCGAATCCATTGTTCCTGTACCGGGCTCACTCTGGGAACGACAATTGCCTGCTTCTTGAGCGTCAGAATTTCACAAATGGTGTTGTATCCGCCCATTGACACGACAATGTCGGACGCCGACATGTCGCTCATCATGTCGTCGCTGAACGTTTTCACGGTCAGTGTCGGACAGCCACGAGCTGAGGTCAGCAGACTTTGGCGATGTGTCTTCGACATCTCCGGTCCGCAGATCAGCAGTGACCGGGGCACCTGTTGGAAAGGCAGACGAGCAAGACCTCTTACGTACGTCGACAGGAGATGATAACCGTCTTCGCCGCCGCCGGCGGTGACGAGCACCAAGGGTTCATCGCCTATTTGCAAACCGCGTCGAACCTCCGCCGGAGACGTGTTGCCTGGTTTACGGCCAATATAACCGCAGTACTCTACTCGACCGGCGCTGCTCGGTGGAAATCTATACTCCGTTCTAATATCGAAAATTTCCGGTTCACCAACTACGCAAACGCGATCGTAGTGGCGTGCGATGGTCTCGTGGTATCTCTTACGCTGCCAGATGCGTATCGTGACATCGGGCCTGTCCAGAATATCTCTCAACAACAATACCGTCGTAGGTCGAGCCGTGTTGCCCTCCAAGAGCTCCAGAGTCGACTCCAGTTCACGTCCAATACCCAAGGGTTTCTTGTCAACTAAAAGCAGATCCGGCTTGAAATCCAGCACCGTGCCAAGTATGAGGTTGGAGCGCAATCGAATAGCCTCGTCATAGCCGATATCCAGATATTTCGACGCGTATGCATTGCGTGATTTTCGCGTCAAACACGGAAGTTTGACGTAATCGATGCGCTGTGAAATCCGAAATGCGTGCAACATCGGCGATCCGGACAGAATCAGTACGGATACTTCAGGATCGCTTTCGACAAAGTGTGTGGCGATCTCCAGCATCCTGCGAATGTTTCCTAGTCCATAAGTATCGTGGGAATAAATCAAGATGCGCTTCATGATTCTGTGGTCTCACACATGGGTTGAGTCTGCGCAAGAGCAAGGTTCCGCAGGCGGTCGTTGCCTGCGGATCAGTTCTTCGAGCTCGTAAAGCGGAAAGGGCTTAATGAGGATTTTCTTTACGCCTAATTCGCGCGCCAGCCTCTCGTCCTCTTTGGTCGCGTGACCACTCATGGCAACGGTACGCAGTCGTGGATAAAACGGGCGTACGGCGCGCAGAAATTCGAATCCGTTACAATCGGGCAGGTTGACATCCAGTAACACAAGATCGATCGGAATTTCACGTAGTCGACGCGCGGCTTCCGATGCAGTCGCCGCCGATTCGCTAATAAAACCTCTGGCCGAGAAAAATCGAGCGATGTTCTTCGCCAGGGTGAGTTGGTCTTCGACGATGAGGACGGTGCCGCCCATGCGTGCGCTTGCTCCACTTCCAAACATGCCTGTTCACAAAGCAATCGCCATGCCAGTGCGGCGCTCGTTTCGTCGGGACGGGATATGCCTTTGGATTTTCTTGAATATTCCGCGTTGTCTACCGTTTGTCGGCGAGGACGCCTGGAACGCGCGCGGCGAGTTGGGGGAAATGCCGCGGTTCGGTTGGGTGATTTGCCCCATTCCGATCCGGGATCGCGGTCGTGGCACCGATGAAACGGCGATGTGCAGCGTTCACGAAGAAGAAGCGATTGAGTTACAAAATCGAGGCGCGTCGGCACACTCAGGAAGGCGGCCGTAAATTGTTCTTTCCCATTCGATAGCGGAGGGTGTCTCGGGTCAGACCCAGCAATTTAGCGGCTCGCGTCACATTCCAATCCGTATGCTCCAGTGCCTGAGTCAGCAGATTCTTTTCCACCTCCTCGATATCGATTCCTTCTTCGGGAATCTCTTTTATTACTACGGCATTGTTGCGTTGGTGGTTCACAACATCGGTCTCCGGGGACCGCGACGAGTGCGCGAACCCCGGGCAAGACGGGAACGGCAGTTGCTCCGTGGTGATAGTATTGGACTGCGATAACAATACTGCGTGCTCGATGGCGTTGCGTAATTCCCGGACGTTGCCCGGCCAACAGTACTTGCGCAGGCCCTGTTCCGCAGCTTTTGTGAACGAAAGCGAACCTTTCGAATAACGCTGGGCTTGTTCGTGCAAAAAAGCGTTCGCAAGCAACAACACGTCGTCGTCGCGCTCGTGCAGTGGAGGCAGCTCGATGTGTATGACGCGCAATCGAAACAACAAGTCCGACCGAAAGGTCCCCTGGCGGACCCGTTCTTCAAGATTCTGGTTGGTCGCGGAAATGACACGGATGTCCACGGGCCGATCCTGCACCCCGCCAACGCGGCGTACCCGCTTGTCCTCCAAGACCCTGAGCAGCTTTGCCTGCAAATTTATGTCCATATCCCCGATTTCGTCTAGAAACAAACTTCCGCCGTCGGCGGCTTCCAGCAGTCCCAGCTTTCGGTTCTTGGCATCCGTGAAGGCTCCACGTTCGTAGCCAAACAACTCGGCTTCTATAAGATCGGCCGGGAAAGATGCGCAATTGACCTCGATAAAGGGTCGCTCGCAACGCGGACCATCGAAGTGGAGGGCGCGCGCCACAAGTTCTTTACCGGTTCCGGACGCGCCGGTGATCAATACAGGGGGGGAATCAACGTCTTTTAATCGGCGCTCCGCCTCGATGAGATGTTGGATTCGTGATTTCAATGCCACCATGCTGGTTGACTCGCCGATTAGTTTCGCGAGCCCACTCTGTTGCGCCTGTTTGCGTTGGTAGTACGCCAAGGCGCCTTCACGGCGTTCTTGCCCGATACATTTGTCCAGCATCAGGCGCAGTTCTGCCAATACCAAGGGCTTACACAAGTAGTCCTGAGCGCCGTTCTTCATTGCATCAACCGCAATTTGAACACTGCCTTGGCCCGTCATCATAATGACTTTAGTCTGGGTGTCTCGCGCGCGGATTTGCTTCAGGATTTCCAATCCATCCGCCCCGGGTAAGGCATAATCCAATAGGACCAGATCGGGCTTATAGGTCTCCAGCGCCTCTAGTGCTTCGGCGCCGTCGTTACACGAACGCGTCTCGTAGCCGTGGCGGGACAAATATTTAGTAACATTCCTGGCAAATGTGACTTCGTCATCAACGATTAAAACCGAATATGGCACGTCAATTAACTCGCTATCGGCAATGTGACCAAGGCCGTGGTCCCGTGTCCCTCGGCACTGAGAATCTCGATGCTTCCGCCGTAACCCTCTACGACTTTGCGAGCCAGGGCTAAACCGACGCCGAGGCCGTTGGATTTCGAGCTGGAAAATGGTACGAACACGTCAGTCAGCCTGTCCTTGGGGATTCCGGTTCCGTTGTCGCAAACTCGCACCCGTAACGAAGATGGTCGTGACTCTACGCTTAATATCAATTCTCCGCCTTGCGGCATTGCCTCAATGGCGTTGGAAATCAAACTGTGGAACACCTTCTCCAACAATGCGGACTCTCCCACGACTTGCGGTAAATTTTCGGGCACGTCAAGCGTCACCCGTATGCCTTGTTTCCGTGGTCTGTCTTCAAAACTTCCCAGGCTGCTTTCAATAACGTTGTTGATTGCAATCACTTGATTCCTGTCCGCGCCGTTCTGCGAAAACGACAGCAGTTCACGTACCCATTCATCAAACCGATCTACTTCCGTGATGATGTCCTGAAGATATTCACGAACGTCTGGAGTGGCGTCTTCCATCGCCAACTCGGCTGAAGACCGCATACTCGCGATTGGATTCCGAATGCTGTGCGCCACGGACGCCACCATGCTTCCAACCACTCCCATTCTTTCGGACTCGACCAAGGCCTTTTGCTGTCGATTGATAAGTACACCACCTCGCCACACTATCCAGAACAGCACCGCATAGAGAAATAGACCACCCAAGAACGAAATTGTCCAGACTAGCGACCTGCCCTGTTCCAAAGAGCGAAACAAGGAAACCGGCCTTTTGTACAGCTCCGCGACTCCTACGACTTCCGTATTGTTCTCGTTCCAGATGGGAATGTAATTTTCCAAGAACTGAGTCGTGTCATCCGGAAAAAATCGGTATTCCGCCTTATGCGCTTTCTTCAATTGCTTATGTTGAACCACAAGACGACCCGAGAGCGCCTGCTCTAGCTCATCGTTGTCGCCGAAACGCCTCCCGATGAGTTCTTTTTCGTTGGACCAGACGATGGTCCGGCTCTTGTTGTATATGTTTGCGCGCAGAACGTCCGGCAACCGAGTAATGTGGTCAAAAAACTCGATTAATTGGGATTTTTCTTCGATTTCACCACTGAAATATTCACGCGGGTCGTTAATCTGGGAAACGCTCTGAATGTACTCCATGCTGACCACTGCGTCTCTGTCTAGGAGATTTGTACTCATAAATCTCGACAGAACAAAAGCCAGCAGAGCACTAATCAGCAGGATCGTAATAAAGCTGAGCGCGGCGAACCACCATAACAAATTAAAGGGGCGTGAATCCGCGATGCTCATGATCTACAACGCAACTGTAGCAATGACGGTAGACTCACCATGATGATTTAACGGGGCGTTGATTTTTATTGAAATCATGGCTTACGACACGTGATATCTATTCCTGCGACGAGCGACTCGCACTAGCCGAATCGTGAAAGTCACAATGGCCGCGGCTTTGATGCATTGAACATACATGTAGCGATCTACATATGTCTCGCTCCGACACGTCATGCACCCTCCAGAAATAGCCCGCTCGGCTTTACAGACCATGGAAGCAGAAATCGTCAGCGTCCGTGCGCGCGGCCGCGCTCCAGCTCGGGGCTCGTGGTCGTTCACACCGAGAAGCCAGTTCGCGGACCGCCTACCTCTTCAACGCAGAGGTTTCGACGGACTCGTTGGCTCTCGGCGCCGGGCTCCCGGCAGACCGTTTCACAGCAAACGGTCGCTTCTTCTTGGTGGCCGTTCGAGCGAGACGTAAATTCTGGGTCCAATAGATGTCACAATCTTCGCCGGCTCTGGCCGCTCTGGCGGCTCTGGCGGCATTGGCAACGCCTCGAGCCTGTAATTTTCGAGGAGGGCCGCGACTCCGTCGCAGGCGCGCTCATCACGTCAACAACACTTTACGTGGGATATTATCCCACGTAAAGAAAGCCGGATAAACGGTCGTATTGACGGAATCAATAGCGATTCTCGCTGTTTATTAGGCCCGGTCGCGTTTGTTGTCCGTGGTAAAGCGAAATTCGCAAAGAGTTCCACGGAGTCGTTCTGGAATCATTCTTTAGGGGTTGCATCGGCGGACCACCGGAAGCCCGACAAAGCCGCCAGC
>JBFGKR010000007.1:0-14906 GCA_041576575.1 Arenicellales bacterium
CGGTGACATCGAGCAAGCCTTGAATAAAGATACGATAACACTCTTCGACTTCCTGCTTCAGATCGTCACTCGAAATGTTCTGTCGTTTTAATACAAATCCCCCCTTGGCGCCCACGGGGACGATCACCGAGTTTTTGACCATCTGCGCCTTCATGAGCCCCAGGATCTCGGTCCGATAGTCTTCGCGCCGATCCGACCAGCGAATTCCGCCGCGCGCGACCTTGCCTCCACGGAGATGGACACCCTCTACCCGTGTCGAGTAGACGAAGATTTCAAACTTCGGCCGCGGATGTGGGGCCGCCTCGATCATCTCGGGATTAATCTTCAAGGTCAGGTAGGGTCGTACGCCATCGTCATCGGTAGTCTGAAAATAGTTCGTTCGCAGGGTTGCCTGCAGCATCGACAAATACAATCGCAGGATACGATCCTCGTCCAGACTGGAAACCTCGTTTATTCGCGAGACGATGTCGTCGGCGTAAGCTTCCAAAAGCTCTGTGCGGTCACTCAGCGAGGGGTCAAAACGAGTGTTGAAAAAATCGATTAACAGCATTGCAATCTCTGAGTTGGAGGCCAGCGCTTTCTCCATGTACATCTGGCTGAAGGGCACCCCCAGCTGCAGGAGGTAGCGGCAATATGCGCGCAACACCATTACCTCGCGCCAATTCAGCTTGGCGCCAAGGATCAGTTGGTTGAAGCCGTCACTTTCTGCTTCCCCATACCAGGTACGGGCTACGGCTTCGCGGAAATGCGCCTCGATTCCGTGTAGCGCGAGCGGTCTATGGTCTGCGTGCTCCATACCGAAATCGTGCATCCAGACCACACTCCCGTCGCTACGTACAATTCGGTGTGGACGTTCGGTTTTCACCATCAGACCGAGGTTTTCAAGCACCGGAATAATCCCCGACAGTGGAATGGGGTTGTCCAATTGATAGAGTAAGAGCCGCAATGTCTCCGGACTGTCGTCGACCAGACGGTATATTCTTATGCTCAAGTCGTCGGGTGTGCGAAGCCTTTCCATTTGTGCAATGTCTTCCGCCGCTGCCGCGACCGGAGATACCTCGCGGTAGCCCAATGGAAACGCGTCCCGATAACGCCGGGCGAGCACAATGGCGGATCGATTGGGTAGGCTTTTTCGCAGTTCGCTGGTTAGTTGTTCGCCCCATACCCGCGCTGCCTCCGCGAGTTTTTGCTCCAACGCCGTTTCGTCGACCTCACCCAACCGGCCGGGTGCGCCCCGGACCACGAAGTGCAGCCGTGCCAGCACCGACTCACCGAGAAGAACGTTGAATTCCACGCTGTCACCATGGAACGCCTCGGTGAGAATATCTTGAAATCGGTGACGAAGATTCGTGTCGTAACGTTCACGAGCGACAAAGACCAAACAAGATACAAAACGCGCATAAACGTCGCGACGTATGAAAATTCGCACTCTTTGTCTGTCCTGTAGCCTGACGATTCCCATGGATATGTCGAAGAGCAATTGGGGGGAAATTTGGAATAGTTCGTCCCGGGGATAGGTTTGGAGCACGGTTTGCAGAGACTTCTCCGCATGACTGTTGGGCTCCAGTCCCGACCGCTCCACAACGTAATCCAGTTTGTGGCGGACGATCGGGATGTCGTGAGGATTGCAGCGATAGGCAACAGAGGTATAAAGCCCCAAGAACCGGTGTTCGCCTAACACCACTCCGTTGTCGTCGAAGCGTTTTACTCCTACGTAATCGATGTAAGTGGGGAGATGAACGGTCGAGCGAGAGTTTCCTTTGGTCAATATCAGCAGCTCGGGTGCACGCGCATGCTTGCGAACGTCGGGCGGTAACGTCGAAAACGCAGTGGATATCTGATCCCGCTCGTGTTCTCGAAGAATACCCAGGCCGGTGTTGGGTACGACGCGGAGGACGTCCTCTCCGTCACTTTCTATGAGGTCGTATTTCCTGTAGCCCAGGAACGTGAAATGATCATCGAGAAGCCATTCAAGAAATGCTCGCACTTCTCCTATATCCTGAGTAATGACCGATGACGGCAGACTCCCGATATCCGAGATGACGGAGGACAGCCGCTCTTGCATCGGATGCCAATCATTGACCGCTGCGGCGACTTCCGCCAAAGTCTTGCGAACGCTTTCTTCAATCTCGGAAATTGGTTCCACTGACGATTCACTGGATGCCTCGATGTACAGAAAAGATTCGGAAAGGGTGTCGGTTCTCTCGTTCTCGTCTCTCGAGAGAATCTCCAGAAGGTTGCCGGCAGAATCTCGCACTACTCTTGCCACGGGATGAATGGTCATGTCGACGGTCAATCCTCGACTATTCAACGCCATGCGCACCGAATCGACCAGGAAGGGCATGTTGTCCGTCACTACTTGCACGATGCCCTGATTGAGTGCGATTTCGTCATCCCGGGTTCTTGGGTGCACTACGCGTACGAGGGGCACACCGGGTTTACGGTAACGCGCGAAGTTGAGATGACCCAAGGCGATGTCGGTAAGATTGTCCGCGTCGCGATCCAGTATGTCGTCGGGAGCGACGTCGGCGTAAAATTGCCTGAGAAACTTATCGGCCCCCGGATAGGGCAGGCGTGCCGCCACGTCACGAAGCAAAGCACCCATGAGTTCATCGAATTGACGACGCAGCGCTTCTCGCATTGTTCCTACCCCGGCGGCCAATCATTCAAGATTTGTTATCGTTTGTGATAATGCCATAAATCACACTTTGTTGTAGTCAAAAATTCGGATCAGTCCAAGCCCCGCGCGTCGCAGATGACGAGACATCGGGACCGAGGTTTCGCTTGCGCGGATTGGCGAGTACCGCGTTGCGGGCGTCGCGGGGCGCGCGCGAACCCATAAACAGCGACGGCGATGTTTCGCGGCGACAACGCGGCCGCTGGTTCACGCCAAAGGGCGACAGACGCCAAGGCTGCGTTCGTCGCGTCATGAATAAACCATGCTTGACTGCGAAAGATCGCGTCGCCGGTGTTCCTGCAAGCACCGGTCGAATTGAACGGAGGCGCAGATTTGTGCGTGGCACTCCTCGGTGAAGCCGTACACACCGCCAAATGTACGCAGCGGCGCGGAGGACGGAGCCGCGCCTTTGTAACGAGGTTGTCAGCAGCATGTATGAGTGAGTGCTAACTGTTACTTCCTCGGTCCCTGACTATAATAAATAAAGGGGTGTATCGTATGGGTATCCCCGTGTAGGCCACTGACCGGTAGTCGAGAATTTGGAGGTGACGGCGGTAATGGCGATACCACAAAAAGACGTGCGGTTGATCGCAGCCAGCGACGTCAAGACGTTCTTTCACGAGGCCGTAGTGTCTGCAATCGCAAATCAACAACTTGAGACCTGCGATGAGACGGTTGCCTACGTCGTTAATTTGCTGACGGATTTTACCCGCGCGGATCATTTGTACGAGTGGACCCAAGACGGATATGCGCTCAAACCTTTGGCCATTTTATATGGAGAGGCCGTAGAGGCTAGAACCGAGACAGACCGTCAATACGCGTTGCGTCGGCTTGGGGACGTTGCCCTGTTTATCGCCGGGTTATTTGCCGAAAGTCTGCACCGAAAACCAATCGACGTTGGTTATTATGTTTCAATGGGGGGCACCGCTTATGGCTTCTTGTCTGAATCGCTGTGTATGTCGAAGACGGTCAGCATGTCTTGTGAAGTGTTCAGCGAGCTTTCAAAAAATTTCAGCGGTTTCGTAAATGTCCTAGAGGAAATAGGGGACAGCACCCACATCGCCGATGACGCCGATGTCGTACGTTGGTACGAGCAATGGGCGCGCACGGGAAGCAAACGTGCGGCTCGAATCCTGAAGCAACACGGCATTCATATCATTGAGCAGCACGAAGGCAAGCCGCAGCATTAGATGCGAGGCGCATGCAACTTAATTCCTTACAGCGTCTGTTGGAGGAAATATACGAAGTCAATGTCGAACACGATGTCGACGATTTTCTAATTACAGATGCAGGACTGGCCGGAAACCTGGATACCAGCGGCAATGCGCGAAGGATCGATGAAAAACTGCTGATACGCGAGAACGACGCCGATCTTCTTCTGTCTCTCTATATCAATCACAACGTGCTGAGACAATTGGCGGAGAAGGATTCTCTCGCCAAGCTCAACAACGATAATGTTCGCCAGTACTGCGTTGCCGTCGAAGGCGTGAGTCATTTTCTTTATCTCACGTGGAACGCGGGACACGAACGCAGTGTGACGCTCTTGGAGCTAGAACTGCAAGCGGAAGTGGACAAATACATCGGTTTGTCGACGTTACTGCGTAAACAGAACTGCCATATGCCCTACGGGTTGCACCAATGGTTGTTCGAGAACGTAACCTTCGACGATGCGCTCGATGCGGAGCAACTAGAGCGCTATCGTAACGCCAATCACTATGCAGCGAAGTATTGCCTGTGGCTGGAGCGGCAATACAGCATCGAACACCCCGGAATGCTGCAGCAGCTCCGGCGATTCTATCGCAAGACCCAGCGGGACAAGGTGAGCATGATCAATTCCTTCCGCTAATTCCCCGAGCAGAGCACTTTTCCAAAAACCCACCGACCACGTTGTTGAAAACGTCGGCTTGATCGATTGGAGTCATGTGTCGGGAATCATTTATGACTGCAACTTCGGCATCCGGAATCTGTGCCGCATACGCTTGTTTGTACGCTACGGGTGTGTAGTCGTGATCGGCGCTTACGATGAGTGTCGGACAACGGATGCTACCGATGCGGTCGGCGACGCTCCACCCGATCAAGGCGCGCAGGGATTCCAGATAGGCCCTGCGGTCATTCCGCGCCCAGCGATCGACGAATTGCTCGTACAACGCTTTTTGTGACGCAAGGGGGAATAGCGTTTCAGCCAAAACTGTTCCCATCTTACGCATACCCAAAAGCCGCACGATTAATTCGCGTTTTTTGAATTGCCATTTCAAGCGCCAGTTATGCAATATCAATGCGGGTCCGCTGTTGACGACGCAAAGCGAGCGCACGAGAGCCGGCGAATCCACAGCCAGCTGAAAGGCGATCATACCCCCCATGGAGAGACCGACGACGTGTGCAGGTCCAGCGTCGAGTTCCTCGAGGAGTTCGGCGACATCTTGTGCGAAGAGCGCGATCGAATAGGGTCCCGCGGGTTTCCCCGACTTTCCATGGCCGCGGATGTCCACGGCCACGACGCGGTAATCTTTGGCAAAATGGGTTCTCTGACAACTCCAATCCCGCGTGCTCGAGCCGAGGCCGTGGAGAAATAATACAGTACCGCCGGTACCGGTTTCGGTGTAGTAGATATCGGTTTCGTTGATATGGGCGACGGGCACGACACTTCGGCGTTCAGAAAATTCCTAATTTCCAAAACCCGTGACAGCATCTCTTCGATGCGGTAGACCGATGTTTTGATCGGCACCCAGAGACATCACGATCAACGCGCGTGCGCGAAGCGAGTTATCGTTGACGACGCACAATCGAAACACTGCCGTATGGAAAGACGATGGTTAATGAAGACAGGTCCGTTATATTTTATTCGTTTCGAGTGTAGAACGAAACTCCGTGGGCGCGGGACCGCGGTGCTCGAGGCTGATCCATGCAGGGAGCAGACATTACATAAAATTAATTCTGACGAAACAGTACGGTAAGTTGATGCTCTGTAGCGTATGGGGCCGTACGCGACCCGGCGTCTAAGCGCCGCGTCGATCCAACAAGCTATGGAGAACACGATGACAACTCATCCATCTTTGATACGCTCGAAAGTGGGCATAACCCTGGCTGCCGGCATGGCGGTGGCTGTGCTGACTCTGCAGGCGGGCGAAACGGCTCGGGCTGAGCCCGCTCCGGCGCCTTCTAGGATTCCATCCGCCAGCGTAACGGCGAAACCCGACAGCTTCGCGGACATGGTCGAAGCGGTGAAACCCGCGGTGGTCAACATCTCCACAAGCGGTGACGGGGCGTTCGATCAGGGGAATCACGGGCCGCGTTTTCGCCTCCCCCACGACTCGCCTTTTCAGGATTTCTTCGATCGATTTTTTGAGCGGCCGGGTCGAGATTTCGGGGGCCGCGGCAAGATTCACGCAGTGGGGTCCGGATTCATCGTCGATCCGGCGGGTTACGTGGTCACCAACCACCACGTGATCAAAGGCGCGTCCGACATCGCGGTGGTCACGACCGACGGCGCTCGCTATCCGGCGACGTTGCGAGGTTTCGACGCCAAGACGGATTTGGCCCTGCTGAAGGTGGACGCGGAAGAACCGTTGCCCTACGTCGAATTCGGTGATTCCGACGACGTCCGCGTGGGCGATTGGGTCGTCGCTATCGGGAATCCATTCGGTCTGGGCGGCACTGCGACCACGGGCATCGTGTCGGCGCGGGGCAGAGATCTGCAAGCCGGGCCGTTTGACGACTACCTGCAGATCGACGCACCCATTAATCGCGGCAATTCCGGGGGTCCGCTGTTCACGATTGACGGCAAAGTGGTGGGCGTGAACACCGCGATATTCTCGCCGAACGGCGGCAACGTTGGTATTGGTTTCGCCATACCGTCGGGCCTTGCAGAGCCCGTCGTCGCTCAGCTGAAGGAACGAGGCGAGGTAGCGCGTGGGTTCCTCGGCGTCCACGTCCAGGCGGTGACCGGAGATATTTCGGAATCGCTGGGACTCGAGGACGAACGCGGGGCCCTCGTAGCCAAAGTGGTTGCAGCGAGCCCTGCGGAAAAGGCCGGTATCGCGGTCGGAGACGTCATACTCTCCTTCGACGGGGAGCCCGTCACGCGCATGCGGGATCTGCCGAAGATGGTGGCGAACGTCACGGCCCCTCGAGACGTGGTCGTTGAGGTCTGGCGGGCTGGCTCGAGCCTTCGCCTCAGCGCTCGAATCGATGCGAGCGGCGCGCCCAGCGACGTCGCCCTCAGTGAAGGCCGAAACGGGGATAGCCCCGAACTGGGACTGATTTTGTCCCCGCTGACGCCGGACCAACGCCGATTCTACCGCATCCCCGAAGAGACGCACGGCGTCTTAGTGACGGCGGTCGAGCCGGGAAGTTCCGCGGCGGACAAGGGATTGTCGGCCGGCGACGTGATCAAGATGGTTGGCGGTCAGAAAGTCGATTCGCCCTCACAGGTGAAGAAGGCCGTGACACGAGCGGTACGAGCAAACCGAGCGTCGGTGTTGATGCTGGTGGCGCGGCGCGGTGACGATCGGTTCGTCGCATTGAAGCTCAGTTGAGGCGCGGCACCGGGCCGGGCCCACGGACGCCTGCCCCCCGGGTGCTTCTCGAGCGGCAAAGCCGCACGAGGCATTGACGAACCGTTCAAATCCGCTGAAAAATAAAAGTATGCGAGTGCTGGTAATCGAAGACGATTCCGATACCGCGGCTTACGTGGCGAAGGGATTGAAGGAAGTGGGTCACGTGGCGGATTGCGCCTCAAACGGTCGAGAGGGACTGCACCTCGCCAGTACGGAGACCTACGACGTGCTTGTCGTAGACCGGATGTTGCCGGAGATTGACGGCTTGTCGATCATCAAGTCTCTGCGTAATTCCGGGAGGCACACTCCGGCGCTGGTGCTCAGCGCCCTCGGCGAGGTTGACGACCGCGTGCAGGGATTGCAGGCCGGGGGCGACGATTATCTCGTCAAACCCTTCGCATTCTCGGAACTGCTGGCGCGCTTGGAGGCGTTGGTTCGGCGCAGCGACATCGAGGTGCCGGCGACCAAACTCAAGGTGGGCGATCTGGAGATGGACCTCCTGGCGCGCCAAGTCCGACGCGAAGGTCGGGTGATTGAGCTGCAGCCACGGGAATTTCGTCTTCTCGAATTCCTGATGCGGCACAGTGGGCAGGTGGTCACTCGCACAATGTTGTTGGAAAAGGTCTGGGACTATCACTTCGATCCGCAGACCAACGTTATCGATGTACACGTCAGTCGATTGAGAAGCAAAATAGACAAAGGGTTTTCGGACCCGCTGTTGCATACCGTACGCGGAGCCGGCTACGTCCTGCGTGCGCCCGAATAAGCTTTTTAAAAGTTCGACCTTCCGTCTCGCCTTGATCTACATGGTGCTGTTCAGCACTTCGGCGCTACTGCTGCTGGTGTTCATCTATTGGTCTACGGCCGGCTATATGCTGCGCCAGGCAGACGAGACCATCAATGCGGAAATCAAGGGATTGGCTGAGCGATATGAGACCGACGGATTCAAGGGGTTGACGGCGCAACTTGCGGAGCGACTTGCCGCGCAACAACCCGGTGACTCCTCTATTTATCTGCTCACCGACGCTAACTTGTCTCCGCTTCTGGGTAATATCGATCGCTGGCCGCGAGTGCCTGAAGACGCGCGGGGTTGGGTCAATTTCCGTCTCGAAGGCCCGGAATCGGAGCGCGTGCACACGGCGCGCGCGCGTGCCTTCGCGCTCAAAGGCAATTTTTATTTGTTGGTGGGGCGCGATATGTTCGAACTGCAGGACACGCAGCACCTAATCGTCCGCACCTTGATTTGGGGCATGGCGATCACACTTGCGCTGGCTTTACTCGGCGGTGTGATGATGAGTCGCAGCATGACGAGACGAATCGAGTCGATAAATCGCACCAGCCGCGAAATCATGTCGGGAGATCTGACCAAGCGGATCCCCACCACCCAATCCGGCGACGATTTCGACGCGCTCGCAGAAAACCTGAATCGCATGCTGGATCAAATCGAGCTGCTCATGGACGGTGTGCGCCGAGTGTCCGACAACATCGCTCACGACCTGAAGACGCCCTTGGCGCGCCTTCACCGCAGACTGGAGAGCCTCCGCGGCAGGGAATCGCGCAACGGGTTGAACCAGGAGCTGGTGGACAGCGCCGTGCAGGAAGCGGACGGCCTGCTGGCGACGTTCAACGCGCTGCTTCGAATCGCCCGAATCGAAGCGGAGTCCCGGCGAGAGGGCTTCGGGGAGGTGGATTTGCAATCCGTTTTGTGCGACGTGTGTGAGTTGTACGGCCCCGTGGCGGAGGAGCAGGGGCTGGCCCTCGAGCCCCCACCAAAAACTTCGTTGCACATGCACGGAGACCGCGATCTCTTGTTCCAAATGTTGGCCAATCTACTGGACAACGCGATCAAATATACGCCGGCAGGGGGGCGGTTAAGGATCAGTGTGAACGCCGCAAACCGCCGGTTGGCGATCTGTGATACGGGTCCGGGAATCCCCGAGCCCGAACGGCATAAGGTGTTTCAAAGATTCTACCGACTCGACCAGAGTCGCAGCTCCAGCGGCAGCGGGCTCGGTCTGAGTCTGGTCGCGGCGGTGGCGAAGCTGCACGGAATCAAGATTTCACTCGCGGACAATGCGCCGGGATTGTGCGTAAATCTGCAATTGCCTGAGTAGCCCCGTGCGTCACCGCATCGATCCCGGATGGTGGCGAAGAGATTGCCCGGCTGGACCGCTCGGAGGGGGGCGTGACGTTGAGGCCGTTGGTCTTTTCGGCCGCGCGATGCGGTTCATTTCGCGGCGATTTTCTCTTGGATAGTTTTCTTCAATCGCAGGATGTGCCCGAGGTTTGCGCCGAAGTCTGCACGTCCGACGCGGGATTTTGAGTGGACATACAAGGAGCTCTCGTCGCCGGACGTCGGTCGTGCGTGAACGACCACGTCGTCGCGGAAACCGAGGAGGGCGGTGGTGACAACGAGTTCGAGCCGAAATTGCGAAGCGTCCACGCTCTTGATTTGCCAGTCCAGTTCGATGGCCGATGCACGCGCCAATTTAAACAGTTGTTGCGGCGAAAGCGGATAAACACGCGGGCGCAATTCGGGCAACGGGCTGTCCGGATCTGTCTCCGCGGAATTCTTGGAAAAATAGATCAGCAGCCGCGTTTTCCAACCCGGCGGATCGAAAACCGGAACCCCGTTCATCAACACGGCGCCGACTGCAGCTCCGGCGCCGAGCACCGCCAGGGCGACCAGTACTTTTGTGAAGAGTTTCAATTTACCCCGCCAATGTTCGTCGAGGATATTACTAAAACCAGTGGCAAATTGCGCCTTTTCGCCGACACCGTGTCGCACACGCGGCGCGTTTGCCTCTGCATTCCGTGTACGTCGCCGGCCCTGCGCACCGTGCTTTGCGTCATAGTCGATCCGCTGTTGTGCGCCGGCGGGACACGCACGCCGCCGTGGTGCGTCGCGTTGAGGCGAACACGCTTAAATCGCCGTGATTGTCCTCGATAAGGCCGGCTTGTTCTACTATTATGAAAAGTGTCAGCGGCCTCTTCGCAAAGGGCCGTAAACAGAACGAGGCACCGAGGCGGTGGGCGACGACCGGCGGGTAAGGGCAGCGAACGCCGCCGTCCACGCGGATGCAGCTAGCCGACTTGTGCGTTGCATCCGCATCGGGTAGGTTGTGCGGGTTGGCGCGCCGGGCGTCGGAACCGGATATGAAGACTGAGATAATGAACGACGCATGACTCGTCGAAACGACGCCTTGTGGACACGCGCGCCTGTCCCAACGCCGACGCGATAAAGGCGCTGGACTTACGCACAATTCAATCGAAAAACGAACACGTAAGCGTTCGGAGCTGTGATTCCGGTGTTTCAGGCCAAACCTCCGCCGATTCGCCCGAGCGCCGGCGTGAAGCGGGCGGGAACTGGGTTGGATGACGTATGAATGCTGCACGTAGAATATCAATAAGAGGATTCTTTGGGGCGTGTTTGCTGGGCCTGGGAGTATTTGCCGGAAATGCCTTTGGCCTGCCGAAAGTCGAGCGTCACCCGCTCGCCTGTGGCGAGGTGTTCCCGTGTGCACCGGAAATCGAACGACGGGTAGATTTCTGGATTCAAGTTTTTCGCACTTGGGGTACGGATCAGGTGATTTTTCACGACAGCGCGCACCCGGAACGCGTCTATTCCGTCAAGACTACCGAATCCCGCTGCAGTCGCAAGCGACCGGGGCGCACGGTGGCCCGGGAAAAACGGCGAATCAAACGGCAGCTGCAGCAGGTCGCGGCAAAACTGCAAGCCGGCGGTAAGAAATTAAACCGGGAGCAGCGGAATTTTCTGACCCTGTTCCCCAGCCGCGATCCTGCAGAGATCAGGCGGGCATCCAAGCGCATCCGTTGTCAGCAAGGTAATCGGGATCGTTTTCGAGAAGCCTTGCGGCGTTTCGGCCGCTACCGTGATTACGTGCTGCGTACCCTCAAGGACAGCGGCCTGCCCGAGGACCTACAGTATCTGCCGTTCGTGGAGTCTGCGTACAATCCCAACGCCTATTCCCCGGCCGGAGCGGCGGGTTTGTGGCAGATTATGCCGCGTACGGCGCGTACCTTGGGGCTCCAGCTCAACGCCACCGTGGACGAGCGTTTTGATCCGGAAGCGGCTACTTGGGGCGCCGTCCGTTATCTGTTGAACGCCACCAAGAAGCTGCAAGACGCAGCGGTTGCCAAGACAGGTCGGCCGGCGACGGTGACCGAAATCAACCCCTTCGTCATAACTTCCTACAATTACGGCATCACCGGCATGCGGCGCGCAATCAACCAGTTCGGTCCGGATTACATTACCGTGTTGAAGAAGTACAAGTCGCCGTACTTTCGCACCGCGGTTCGCAATTTCTACGCCAGTTTCCTAGCGGCACGCTACGTTGCGCAAAATGCGGAAGAATATTTCGGCGATGTCGAGACCGACGGAGTGATGCGGTATTCGCTGGTCTCCTTGACACGTCCGACGTCGGTCAAGCGTATACAAAGGGTACTTGGCGTATCGGCGGACACGCTCAAGGAGATGAACCCCGCCTTAACCCGATACGTGTGGCGAGGATGGCGCCTGATCCCGGAGGGCTATGCCCTGCGTCTCCCTCACAGGAAGCACGGATGGGCCAAGCAGGTGGCGAAACTCGAGCGCCTGCCCGCGGAGCAACCGCAACTGAGTGGCCGCAAATACGTAGTTCGCCGCGGGGACACCGCTTGCGGTATTGCCGAAATATTCAACGTCAAGTGCCGGGACTTGATTCAGGTGAACAGCCTTGGTCGACGGGCCTTGATTCGCGTGGGACAGAGGCTGGATATTCCAGGGAAACCCCGGCGGAGCGTCAAAAGCGCTGTGGCCAAGGTTTCAACAGCGAAGGCGCTTGCCGCCACGGCGGTCGTTGACGAGGACGTGGCCGAAAAGTCGGACGTGACCGAAGCGGCCGCCGCTGCCGCGGTATCGACGAAACTCAGTGTCGCGTCCGTCAACGGAGTAAAAGTCGACAATCGATACGCGTCGGAGATCGAGACGCCGGCGGATGCGGCCTCTTTCGGAAGGTCGTCCCCCCAATCCGTGGAGGAGAAACAGACCGACACCGCGGTTGCAACGGCGGATGCGGAGGGTTTGATCGAACCGTTGATCAGAGAGTTGGATCTCAAAGTCGTGTATCGGCAACGCAATGGCGACGGCCTCTATGGCGTCCGAGTTCAGCCGGAGGAGACGCTCGGCCACTACGCGGATTGGCTGGGCATCGGCTACACGAGAAAAATTCGAAAATTGAACCGAGTGTCTTCGCGCACTCGGATACAAGTGGGCCGCTGGATCAGCCTACCAATTCAATCACCGAAAATGCGCGAAGAATTCGAGAAGAAAAGGGAGGAATACCATCGGACACTCACCGACGAGTTTCGCCAACATTACGAAGTGGTCGCGCTGGATCTGCATTTGGTGAAAAAAGGCGACAGCCTGTGGCAAATCGCGCGTGAATACGAGATCCCTTACTGGGTGTTGACGCGCTACAATCCTGAACAGCGATCTCCGAACATCGGCGATCGCGTCATCGTCCCGTTACTCAAGGCAAAATCGCCGCAGGAGGAGCCGCCGATAACGCGAAGCGGCTAAGCCGCGGGTTGCAACTGTTTTTCGCGCGCAGGGGAGATCCGTCTCAGATTCAGCCGCCTCTCTAGTCCGACTTGTCCAACGTCAGTGCTGCGGAGTTGATGCAGTATCGCAACCCCGTCGGCGCCGGCCCATCCTCGAAAACGTGCCCTAAATGTGCGTCACAGCGGGCGCACATCACTTCGGTGCGTTGCATTCCATGGCTCGTGTCCGAGGCCGTGGTGATGTTGTCCCGATCGGCGGGTGCATAAAAACTCGGCCATCCGGTGCCGGAATCAAACTTCGCTTCCGATTTGAAGAGCTCGTCGCCACAACACACGCAGCGGTACATGCCGGAGTCCTTGCAATCGTGATACGCCCCGGAAAAAGGACGCTCGGTGCCTTTATTGCGGCATACGTAAAACTGTTCCGGAGTGAGTTGTTTCAGCCACTCGTCGGCGGTTTTTTGAATCTTGTCTTTCATGAGCGAGGCTCCTTCACAAGACGTCGGACACCGCGCCCATAATAGCGCAATCGCGCCATGCTCTCACGCCTTGCGGACGCGTTCGTCGTTGTGAGTGTTCCGTTCTTGTGTTGCGCCTCGGCCCCGGCTGTTCCACGCCGGTCCTCGGCCGATAACAATCGCTTGGCACCGAGCCGGTTCTTGGATGTTTACGCCGCCTTCATTGCGGGAAAAGCCGTGATGCGTTGCCGTGGGCGATTTTTTCCGCCACCGACGCCGGTAACTGGCGGAGCCACGCCCTATGTTCGTCGATCAAGTTTACGTAGCTCGGCCAGCGAAACGTCGACCAGGTATCGGTGCCGATCATGAACCGATCGGAGTGACGGAGAAAGAGCGCCCGCCATGTCGCATCCAGAAGACCGCCCGGTGCGATGTCGTCCGCCCGCAAGGACAATTCTGTCCACAGCCGCGGATAACGGTCCAGCAGCTCGCCGACCACGGCCGGTGAAGCACTCATACCGGCGTGGGCCCAGAGTATCCGTATCTTCGTCTCGATGGCGAACAAGTCGTGAATCGCGTCGTCGTCGCTGTGCACATGAAGCAGCAGATCTCGGTTTGCCGCCTTCTGAACCAGCCGGGCCACCTGGTCCGTTTTCGCGGCGCCCCTCTCGAGCAGATGAAACTCCCCGATTCCGCGGTAGACGTGCCGCGCAAGACGCTCTTCGATATAAGCCAGCACCTCGGCGCTGCGGAACCAGTCGCCCATGTCCGAAGGGCTTCGATAAGGACGGAGAATGGGCACTATGCGCGACGCGTCCTGCCGATGCAGCATCAGGGTACCCTCATCCGGGGTGCTCGATACCAGCGCCCGGACGACGCCGGCTTGCTCCATCAGCTCCATCACGGTCTCGGGGTTGACCAAAGACCAGGCGTCTTGGCTGTAGTGTACATGCGTGTCGAAAACGGGTAATGGTGCTTCGTCCGACACCGCCGATCCAGAGGCGATTACGATTAAGAGCAGTGCCCCGAGCTTAGCGGTCAAGCGTGATGTGTTCATGGGTCGAAATGTTTGTGTGGTTAACGCGATATTTATGAGTGCAGCGACGGTTTCGGTCACCAGCCCCCACCGCCGCCTCCTCCGCCTCCTCCGCCGGAAGAGCCGCCGCTGCTGCCGGAACTCGAGCCCGGCGCCCGAGACGTTCGGTTCACGGCGCTGGTCAACGAAGACGACAACGACGACGAAAACTGGGCGCTGCGGGAGCTGTCCCAACTGGAACCGGCATACCAGCGGGGCCGATACGCGGATTTTTCGCCGGCGGAACGGCGCAGGGTTTCCGCGAAGCGCTCGGACCATTCCTGGTCGACGTCTAGCGCGAGTGCATAGGGCAAATACTTTTCGAACAACACCGGCGTTTGCTCTTCGGGTGGATTGAGCACGTTGAGGCGCTCCTTCTCCGCAACGGACAAATACAGCTTGAATCCTTCAATGGCGTCCAAAACTCTCCGACCGCTGTGGGTGGGTGCCTTGTTCAGGTAGAAGAACACGACGTTGATACCCAGAAGCAGAATCAGCAACGCAGTCATCCAAGGCGACGCGATTTCGGTCGCGAGCATAACCAGAGCGCCGATTTCAAAAAGCCCGAACACGGCACC
>JBFGKR010000008.1:0-14583 GCA_041576575.1 Arenicellales bacterium
CTGGGGGTGGCCATTGACGATTTCGGCACCGGTTATTCGAACTTAAGTTATCTCAAGAAGCTTCCCCTCGACACCCTCAAGATCGACCAGTCTTTCTTGCAGGGAATCACGACTAATCGCGACGACGCCGCCATCGTCACCGCCATCATAGGCATGGCTTCGAGCATGAACCTCGATGTGGTTGCCGAAGGTATCGAAACGAAAGAACAGCAAGATTTCCTTAGCATGCGCTCATGCGTGGAATTCCAGGGATTCTACTTCAGCCGCCCGCTGCCTGCGAACGAGATGACCGTTTGGTTGCAGCAACATCGACCAACGAAAAAAACCGAATTTCGAACAGATGCGTTCAAGCCTCGAGACGCGAACAATTCTGAAGTATAGATCTCAAGGAAACCGAACCCTTTGGCGGCGTGCGTGCGCCTTCGCGGTGTGATCCCGACCGACCGTACGTCTCGATTGCGTCCCGCTGCACCCGCTGCGCTGATGTAAGCTGTAAACCCAAGGGGCCAGGCGTCAGGATTATCCGAATTGGGGATGCTTGTTAGTGCACCACACAGGCTTAATCAAGTCCGGTCCCTCTTGACGATCCCTCGCTTCGTCGAGATTCGCGACGAGAACTCTCCGGAGGAGGACGGAGGCTCAATACGTCAGCGTGTCATCGTCCAGGCCATGTTCCGCCTGAGGGTCGTAGGTGAAGTCCCCACCGAGATCGTGGGCGGTGCCGTGGCAGACCAGGTCGCACGACCGGGCACGCGTGGTCACATTGAGCTGCCACATCGGCCGCGCAAAATTATTCGGTTGGATATCGGGAGAAAAATTGACCCCGCGGGTCTTGTAGCCGACCGGCGGGCTATTGAAGTCCGTGGTGCCGCCGTCGACGATGCGGTAGATGGTGTTTCCGGCCGACTGGTTGCCGTGGCTGTTGTAGTGACACGAGCGGCAGGTCGCGCCGCCCATGTCCACGATGTGGAACTCGTGCAGGCTGTCCCGACCGCCGCCATAGAAATTGGTCCTGGCGCCTTCGTCGACACGCCGCGCCAGCACCCCCTGTTGATTGTGACAGGTGAAGCACAGTTGGAACTGACTCGGATCCGCGCTTCGCTCCGGCTGGATTCCGCGCAGGTCGGAAGTGTCGCGCAGTATCGGGTAAATCGTCGAGCCGTGGGGGCCCTTGGGACTCGCCGTGGAGTTGGCGGCCGGGCCGTCGGCGTCACTGGTCTGCTCGTTGTTGTGGCAGTCGGTGCACTTGATCGTTGAATTGGTGGTCAATCCGCCCTGCAGTTGCTGATTGAGCGCCGTGGACTGATTGCGTCCAACCTGCGACACCGGGTGGTAGGCACTGGCGTCGAGCGCAAAATCGAGCCGTTTGTTGCTGGTGTCCGGATTTCCGTCCGCATTGATGTCGCGGCCGGCGACATAGGTATCGCCGTGGCACTTGAGGCAGACTTCGTATTCCTCCGCGTCCCGCGGGTTGCCGGTCCCCGGGCCTACGTCGTTACCAGCCAGGTCGACACCGGCCACTCCGGCCAGTTTGTTGTCGGCGCGGGCCCGATGCGGGTTGTGGCAGTCGACGCATTCGACCGAACGACCCGTCAACTGCTCGGAATCCTGGACGGGGTGGTGAAAGGTGTTGGTCGCCGTGTTCGCTCCCTTGGCGAACTCGCCCATGATGTTAGTGGTCGGCGCGCCGTCATGGCAGGTGTAGCACAGGTCCTCGGCGTCGTCCGGGTCGGAGCCGTCGCCGGCGAGGTCGTAGCGCTCGATGAACAACTTCGGATAATCCTGGCCCGGGTTGGCGTCGTCGGGCGAACCGTGGGGCTGGTGGCAGTTGATGCAGGCGCCGCGCTGGTTCGCGTCGGTGATCTGCGGGAAGCTGGAGCCGTATTGTCCGCCCGGCCACAGCACGCCGCTGCCGGAGTCGAGGTGTGACGCCGGCGTAGCGGTGTCGGCCAAGGTATGACAATCGCTGCAGAGGGCCACACCATCGGCGAGCCGGGTCAGCATGCCATTGGTGCTGGGTGTGAAGTGTGGCTGGTGGCAGGTCATGCACACGACGTTGTTGCCCGCGTCCAACGGAAGCAAGCTCGGATTCTGGAATTCGCCAAGCGCCGGTACGGGCACCCCGACCGGGTGCGAGCCGTCTGCGGTTGCGGTGACATTGCGCGGCGCGTGGCAATCGACACACATCTGATTGGTGTCGTTGTTGAGGCGCTGGAAGTGCCGCCCCGCGCCGGTGCCGGAACCCCCGTAAGCCGGGGCCGCGGGATCGAAAGGTTGGTTCACCTGGCTGTGCTGATCGTGACAGGTCGAGCACATGATCTTGCCGTCCTCGATGCGCAGCGACATGGCACGCGAGCTGGGCAGAAGCAGATCGGTGCGCACGAAGACCTGCCAGGAGTCGCCGGCCAGGAAGGACGGTGAAGCGGTCCCGTCGGTAAAGGTCACGGTGATCCCTTCGTCGAGCGCCACGTCGGTTCCGGTCGCGATGTCGGTGCCGGCACCGCCCGTGGTGTCGGACCAATTGAAGCGCGCCGTGCCCGCATCGCCGCCGGTAGTGATGGTGAGGGTGTAGGTCTTGGCAATGCGGCCGGAGAAGGCGCCGCCGGAGATTACGGTCCCGGTGGACGAGTTGGCGAGGTCGGCCTCGGTGTGGCCGGAGGGCCCGGAATCCCAGCGATGCGAGGTCCCGCTCACCCCCGGTAACGCTTGGTCGACGTCGGCGAACGGATACGCGGCCGCCAGTCCCCCCGCGGTGTGACAGCTCATGCACAGATTGGGGTTGCCGGCGACGTTGGTGATTGCCCCGCCGGGCGCGTTGTGGGTCATATGACAGGCAAAGCAGTCGTTCGTGTGCGGCGGGTCGATGGCCACGGCCTTGCCGGTCATGGCGATCTGGAGTGCGGCCAGCACGGCGAGGGCCGCCAGCCAGCGCCATATCGAGTGAATCGATCTTTGAAAATCCAAGGTGATCACATCGGGCATTATGCGTCGATGCATATGGCGTCTCCCTCGTAGTTGCGGACTCCTGATTGCCGCGCGTTTTCTAATACACACGCCCTTCTCGCTGATCTGTGGGACGTCGGCAGCGGCCTTCATCGTGTACCCCCCGTGTCTGCGCCGGACCGCGCGGCATCGGCGATCACCTCGCCGCCTCGCCTGGCCGTGATCAAGCCCTGTTCGACAAAAGAGCGCACCTGGCGGCGCACACAATCGACGTATTGACCATGATGACCCCAGGGTTCGCCGGCAGCCGGACCCGCCAGCGGACAATATTGCGCGATGCTGCACCCGACTGCATCGACCGCGTCCTGCGCGCCGGTACCCGGACACTGGTCGTTGCCATTGACGACGCCGTCGTCGTCGTCGTCAAGTTCGCCTCCGGTGTGCACCACGGCGACGACATCGTCGGCTTCGAATTGCATAACGCCCACGCTGCCGCGCACCGTCACCGTGACTTCCCCGGCCGTTGGCAGCGTCGCCAACAGCGCGTCACCGTCAAACAGGGCCTGCGCGTCGGGGATACCGTTGTGATTGTTGTCGCCGAGCAACAGCGGTTCCGCTTCCGCCGGTACGCCGTTGGCCGTAATCGAGTCCGCCGCGATTTCCGACAGCCGGTAACCCGGCACCTCGATCAACCCGGTCACTGTGATGCCCGTCTGTGCGCGATCCAGTTGTTTGGGGGTGATGTCCACGGTAGCCGGTACGTAAACTTCGGGGTCGGTGTACGCGGAGACCCCGAACATGTCGACGCGGGCGCCGTTGGCGGAGCTCACGAATAAACGCCCGAAGCGATCCATTGCGAGATCCAGGGGAATGCGCATATCGCCCTTTGCATCACCGAAACCGCCGATGTGGTCCAGCTCAAGCCCGTTTTGATCGAGGACTCGCACATTTCCCTGAAATGCATCGGCGACCAGGATCCGCTCGCTGCCGTCCACCCAGATGCCCTGTGGGTAGTTGACCCTCCTGCGCGCCAGGACGGCGCAAAAATTGCCGTCCGGGTCGAAACGCTGAATACGCCGGTTGCCTTGATCGGCCACCAGCACTGCATCAGCGGTTACATAGACGCCGCTGGGATGGTTGAACTGGCCGTTGCCGGAGCCCTGTTCGCCAAAACTCCGCAACCATTGACCGTCGCTGCCGTACACTTTGACCCGATGCGCGTTGGTGTCGGTGACGTAGGCATGGCCTGTCGCCCGGTCGATGGCGATGTCCCCGGGTTGTGCAAACTCACCGTGGCCCTGCCCGAGCGTGAACAGCGGCTCCCAATCGGGCGTATGGACCGTGACCGCGCCGCTGGCCTTGTCGCCGACGTAAATGCGGCCCTGTCCGTCGACGGCGACGCTGTTGGGAAAACCCAGACCCTTTTGCTCGTGCACCACGCGCCCTTCGCTGTCGCGCACTACAATGCGGCCCTTCAACGGATCGGTGATGTAGACTCGGTCGTCGGCGTCGACCGCCAAGCGCGCAGGGGAATGAAACGAAACCCGATAGCTGCGCAGATATGTCACTTGCGGCGCGGGTGGGGCCTCGCCCACCGCGGGACAGTTGGCCGTCTGAGCGAGCGAACTGAGAGGATTCAACAGCGCCAGGCAAGACAGAATTGGCAGGCAGGCGATCAACCGGAACCGCATGCGCGTGGCGCTAGCGTGACGACGGCCGCGATAGGTCGGCCTCGACGAGCGGGAGCGGACTAGCGGACCGCCTCGATTGGTAGCGCGGCTTGCGCACCACGAAGCTCCCGGTAACGTCCGGTGGACGCTAATACGACGGTTTGACATAACCCCACCCGGTTTGTTTATTGCGCGAAGTCTATCGTGCTCATTGTATATTCCAAAGTCCGCGCAATCAAAGCGGGCCGATGCGAAGGATGTCTTGTATTTTGTCGCCATGTGTGCGGTTTCTCACCCCACATCGATACATCGCCGGGGGGGGTTTAACGAAAAATTGCGTCGAAGTTCAGTAACAAAGTCACAAACGTTGAATCTGGTTCATTATATTCGCTTACAGACCCTTTTTTCATATATCCAGACGCTGAACTTGATATTACTCACACTTTGCAGGTGCGGACGCAATGGTCGTCGACAACGCGCAGGATCGCCAGGCGTTCCATTCCAGCAGTTGCGCCGATTGCCCGGCGAACTCGATGCGCGCGAAGATCGCAGCCGGGGCGCTCAGCCTGGCGAGGGCGTAGGCGAGGTCGGCGGACGTGAGGCCGGACGGGCTGCGTGGAGTTGGGCGTGTCGTCGATCCATCGACGGGCGGGAAATGCAGGATTCAGTCGAGAGAGCGCTTCCGGGCGCATGATTCGATACTGGACAGCGACTATCCGTTGGCAAAGGGCGGTCAGTCGTCTGTCGAATGCGTAACGCGATAAGGCCTAACCGATTGTTTTATTTGGCGGAGAGGGAGGGATTCGAACCCCCGGACCCTTTCGAGTCAACGGTTTTCAAGACCGCCGCATTCGACCACTCTGCCACCTCTCCGGGACACCGTTTTACCGGGCGACACACCCTGAGAATTTAACCAAACATCCGAGCCCTTCCAAGCGCGCGCACTCCCTGACGCCGGATTGATCGTGCAACCGCCAAAAGCTGCGGTGTTCGAGACCTAATCCGACGCGGCGGGGGGCCGTGGACGATCCACCGCTCCGCCACAACCTCTTGAAATGGTTGAAGTCGTACCCAATATTCATGGGCTACATTACGTTGCTGTTAAGTTTCTTGAACTTTTCGTTGAATGCCGTATCCTAAGCCGCAGGAAACGTAATTTATTGACAAGATTTCGAGAATGACTTTCGGAGGTCCTATGCAATCAGACAGAATTCAGACTGCTGTTGCGCGACCGGCACCGTCGGCGCTGGCCGTCAACAAGGTCCTGAAAAACACCTACGCGCTGCTGTCGATGACGCTGCTCTTCAGCGCCGCGACGGCAGGATTATCCATGGCTTTTAACTGGCCGCACCCGGGCCTGGTGTTGACGCTGGTGGGGTACTTTGGCCTGTTATTTCTGACCAGCCGTTTTCGCAATTCCGGCTGGGGCCTGTTGTTGGTGTTCGCGCTGACGGGCTTCATGGGTCTGACCCTCGGTCCTATCGTCGGCTACTACGTGAGCGCTGTGTCGAACGGCCACCAGTTGGTCATGATGGCGATGGGCGGGACCGGTGTGATCTTTCTCGGGTTGTCCGGTTATGTCCTCACCACCGGCAAGGACTTCAGCTTTATAGCGGGATTTCTTTTCTCCGGAATCCTCGTGGCCTTCTTGGCGGGCCTGGCGGCCGTTCTCTTCGGGATACCGGCCCTGTCCCTGGCCGTCTCGGCGATGTTCGTTTTGCTGATGTCCGGTTTGATCCTGTACGAAACCAGCCAAATCGTGCACGGCGGGGAAACCAATTACATCATGGCGACGGTGACGTTATTCGTGGCTATCTACAATCTGTTCACCAGTCTGCTTCATCTCCTAGGTATTTTCGGTGACGAATAACTGAGCCGGCAATTTCAAGCGTTTTCGAATGGAAACCCCGGGTGCGGCACCCGGGGTTTTATTTTGTCCCCGCTGCGCCCCGCATGCGGATCTTCCACTCCGCGAACTCCACGATCAGCAAATAGACGCCGAACAGGACGAGAAAACTCAGAAACATCGTTCTCTCCGGGATGGCAGCAACTTCGGCGGTTACACCCAAAGCGGCGAACACGATTCCACAAGCAACTACGACGAACAAAGCTCCATTCACGTTCAGTCCGATCGCGATCAGATAATGATGGTAGTGGGATCGATCAGCGTGGAACGGCGATCGGCCGCGGATCGCCCGCCTGAAAAGAGACCCCACGGCGTCGAAGAGAGGAATCGCCGTAATCCATAAAGCCGTCACCGGCGCCATGGCCCTGTGCTCGCCTTGCGACAGGCTCACCAAAAACCAAGACAACACCAATCCCAACCACATGCTGCCGGCATCGCCCATAAAAACTCTGGCGCCCGAATAACCAAAAATTCGCATATTGAACAACAAAAAGACGCATATCGCGGCAGCGACTATCAGGACCATATTTGCTTGCAGAAAATGCCCGGACACGTAGGCCACGACAAACAATGAGACGAGCGTCACTAACGCCAGACTACCCGCAAGGCCGTCCATGCCGTCGGACATATTGAATGCGTTGATGACGCCCACAGTCGCAAACAATGTCAGCGCCACCGACCAGCGGTTCAAAGGAAGAAGCTGATCCGACATCAAGTACCCGAGATCGTCCAGAACGATGCTGCCCGACTTTATCATCACCGCCGCGGCGACTAATTGGCCCAAAAAACGGAACAGGTAGGAAGTATCGTGACGATCATCCCAGATTCCGACACCCAGCATTACTGCGCCGGACAATATCAGCGATCCAACGGTGGAAGCGTCGTGACTAAGAAAAAGCATCCCCGTCGTCGAGCCCGTAAACATGGCGATCCCCCCGATTATGGGCGTGGCCCTAGCGTGCTCGCGGTGCTCACCGGGATGGTCTATGAGCCGCCAACGCTCAGCCTTCCTCAGGAAGAACAGAACAGCCAAGGCGGTCACGACGATCGTAATCAGATGAGGCATATGCGGTAGCGTCACGCCGCTCGCACGACGCGCGACACAAGGAAAGAACGTCGCGTGGATAGGAGCCTAGAACGAGCTGTAGATAAATGGCGTCATCGCCGTTCGACGACGAAGTTTTCCAACACCAGAGCGTCCATGTGCGTGCGCAAGAAACAGTCTAACGCTTCCTCCGGGCGACACACCATAGGTTCGCTTTCATTGAAGGAAGTGTTCAGCAGCATCGGTATCCCGGTAATGCCGGCAAAGGATTTAATCAAAGCGTAGAAGCGGGGATTGGACCGCCTACAAACGGTTTGGAGTCGACCAGATCCGTCAATGTGGGTTACGGCAGGTATGGCGACACGTCTTTCCCGTTTCACGGGGCATACCTCTGTCATGAACGGGACATCGTCGTCAAGGTCAAACCAATCCCCAACAGCTTCTCTCAATATCGCCGGCGCAAACGGTCTGAATGATTCCCGCTTTTTTATCTTGTGATTGAGAATGGTCTTCATATTTGTCCTTCTCGGATCACACAATATGGAACGATTTCCCAAGGCGCGAGGTCCCCACTCCATGCGACCTTGAAACCATCCGACTACTTTGCCTTCTGCTATCAAATGCGCGGTCCGGTCGCAAAGAATCGCGTCATCGGAGATCTTGCGCACTTGGCAATCGATTTCGTCGAGCCGTGTCGCTTCGGCATCGAGTAGCCGTTGTATTTCCTGGTTCGAGTATTCGGGCCCCCAGTAAGCGTGGTCCATGAGAAACTTCGTTGTCCCTCCGTTCAATCGTTGCGTCGCCAGGAATGCCGCGCCGATCGCCCCTCCCGCATCGCCCGCCGCGGGTTGTACATACACTTTCTCGAATCCTGTACGCTCGCGGATTCGACCGTTTGCAACCGAGTTCATCGCGCACCCACCCGCCAAAGCAAGCGCGTCAAGCTTGTAGACGCTGCGCAGATGATTTAGAAGATTGAAAAACGCCTCTTCGTAACAGCGCTGCACTGAGCATGCAATATCTTTATGTCGCCGATCGATCGGATCGTGCTCTTTCCTTTCAGGCCCCAATAAGTTGCTCAATTCATCCGAATATAAACGCGAAACGCACGGTTCGCTGTCTACCCATTCGTATCCAATCTTACGATTTTGGTGTCGAAAAAAATTTAGATTCAAGGAGAATCCGCCCATCTCTTCGAGATTCAGAACCGCTTTCAGTTCAGCTTTGTAATTGTCTTTCCCGTACGGCGCCAAGCCCATGACTTTGTATTCGTCTCCGTATCTTGGAAATCCCAAATACTGTGTCATGGCGTTATAAAACACGCCCAGCGAGTGCGGAAATCGTATGCGTCCGTCAATCCCCAAGCGACCGCGCGCTCCCAGTCCCCAACTCGTGCTGCTAAAATCGCCGAAACCGTCTACGGACACCGCCACGGCTTGGTCAAACGGCGACACCAGATAGCTAGAACCCAAATGCGCGAGATGGTGCTCGATACGTTGCAATCTCCCTCGAAATTTTTGTCGCGGAAGCGCCTGCTTCAAGCGACGTCGAATACCCTGACGTCTTCCTCGAGTTCGAAGTTTTTCCAGGATCAGTGATGTCCCTGCTCGTCCCTGGAGAGTATATTTGAGTTTTTGCGGTAAAGCGGCATATGGATTGTTGTTCACCGCGATGCAATCGAGATCATCGAGTGTAATCCCCGCCTCCCGCAGACAATAGCGTATTGCGTCGGCAGGAAATCCAGCCCAATGTTTCTTTCGCCGAAATCGTTCCTCTTCGGCGGCGGCTATCAGTGCTCCGTCTTTCACCAGGCACGCGGCCGAGTCGCCGTGATACGAATTCAATCCCAGTACGTACACGGCGGATTCAGATGGTTACCTGGGTCGTATTTCGACGGCAATTGGAATCAAGCACCGAATCCATACTCGAGGTGTCACGCTTGTGTTTGGCGATACAGATCATGCTTTTCCAGAGCAGGGGAACTCTTCCGTAGTAGGTGAACTTCACAACATCCAGACCATGAGAAGCGATCAAGCTGGATAGCGTACGGACGCTGAAAAACTTAATGTGGCCACCATCCCACAGTGGATTCAAGTGCCGATCCATCTTATTCACAATACTCATAGCCAAATATTTCAAGTAACCGTGATATGGCGTGGTGACGAGCAATGTGCCCCCCGGCCGTAACACGGTTGTTGCGGTTTCTATCAGATCAGAGGGTCGATACAGATGCTCTATGACTTCACTCGCAATGACTGCATCGTATGCTTGTTTTGACAGTTGCTTAACTTTGTCGTCCGAAGAAACGTCAATGCAGGCGAATTCAGAATATTCGCCGTACACCGCTCTTGCGGCCTCGATACCGGATACCGAAGCATCTATCCCTAATGTCCTGAATCCGGATTCAGCGAGGCGAAATGTGAGATATCCGTTACCGCAGCCGATATCGCATACGTCACGTACACCTTCGATACTTTTGACTTCCGCGACAACGCGCTCGGCCAACCGCCGGCCGTCGATTCCGCTCGGACTTTCTCCACTTTGGCTTCGATAAGGATATTCCTTATACATGGCCGTCATTGTCAGTCCGCTTACGATGCCTGAGTAGTGCCGGCTTTACGGCGATCGTATTTCTTTATCTCGATCATTCCCTGATAGGTTGAACGCATCATGCAATATATCAAGCCTTCTTTTCCATCGAGAAAGCCGCGCCTCCAGAAATAACTGTAGAGGAAATACCATAGAGCCCGACAGGGAAGCTTATGGGCGAGGCGCTTCAAACTTGCTCTGCGTACAATCGGATTACTCGACGCCAGATTACGAATCGAAAAAACGTCTTGCTTACCTGCAAGTTCGTATTCCGCTTCTTTCGTAGAGTACCGATTTTGTCGCTCAAACCATTCTTCCATTCCTTTTTGATTTTCGTCGATCAGATCGTTGTCGAGAACTCCCGTCTCGCCGAATATTTCCTGGTTTTCAGCGTGGCCACGATCGACATAGCGCACCTTGTCCCGACGTATCAAGCGTACAACCCAAGTGGGATAGAGACTGCTGTGTTTCAACCACTTCCCCCATAGATGAAAGCGCCGTCTAACCGCATACGCGACGACGTCAATATCACTGTTTCTCGTTTTGTCCATTATCTCTCGCGCCAGTTCCGTCGGCACGCGCTCGTCTGCATCCAGAATCAACACCCAAGGATGCTTGATATCTAGGTTTTCCAGCGCCCAGTTCCGCTGTGAACCAAATCCTTCAAACGGATGTTGCGACGTACGGATGCCTCGCTCGCGACAGATATCCAGCGTGCGGTCGGTACTGTATGAATCGACCACGAGCACGTCGTCGGACCAAGCAACACTGTCCAGGCAATAGGGCAGATTCGGCTCTTCGTTTAAGGTGAATATAAGGACCGATACGCGATTAGCGCTCGTCGGCATTGCGCGCTGCCTGAATGACTTGTCGGTACTGTCGTATATATTTATTGACTACGACATCCCACGCGAACTGTTCTCTGGCGGTTTTCATACCGCGCTCTCCCATTGACTTTGTTCTGCCGGGGTCGTTGATCAAGGCGTTGATTGCACTGGCGATCTCTGCCGGTTCGCTGCCGACCACCATCCCCGCGCCCGATGTCTGGATCGTATGCGCCAAACCAACATGTCGCGACACCACGACGGGGCATCCCACGGCCATGGATTCCAGAACAGTATTGCCGAAGTTTTCGGAGCGAGACGTCAGTACCGACAGATAGGCATCGGTGAGCGCCAAATACTTGTCGGCGCCGTATTTTGGGCCCTCGAACCGAACTCTGTGGTCTACCCCGGCTTCGCGCGAGATATTTTTCAAGCAACTCGCATATCCGTCCTCGTCGTTGCCGGCGATCACAAGATCGGCTCCCCGCACGTGCGTCATGGATCGTATTAGCAGGTCGAGGCCTTTTTTCCAGTGTAAGCGCCCCAAGTACAGGATGTGCGGCACAATATCTTTGCTCCTGTTTGTACGGCAACGAGTAGCGAGCGTTTCCAACTCGTCAATGTCAATTCCGTTGGGAAGCACACAAATTCGGTTCATGCGCAGTTTGAACCTGCGCGCTTCCTCCCTTTCGATTGTCGAAGTAAAGTGGATCAAGTCAGCGCATGCAAAATTCCTTTTTTCCACCGTCGTTATCCAAACGTACTTAATCAATTTGTTTTTTTTCTTCACCAAGTCTTTTACCAGCATCCCACGCGGAGAAACCACATAAGGCACCTTGTTCTCATCGCAGGCTCTTGCCGCTGCCATCGTCGGCCACAGATATATGGAGTGTCCATGTACTAGATCGTATTCTCCAAGCTTTTGCTTGAAGTTTCGTTTCATGTCGGGTGTGTAATACAGTCTTTTGAAATACGGCGATGAAAAATAAGTGATCTTTACACCGTCCAAATTTACGGGAACACCGGTCTCCACATTTGAAACGCCGTTTCCGTTTACGTTTGTGGTATACACCGATACGTCGACGCCTCTTCGTACCAGAGCTTTGCACAAGCCATGCACAGCATAGATCGGTCCCCCGTAGCGCGTGGCGGGCAAGTAACTCGGCACTACGTGTAATATTTTCACGAATTCATGTCCGTGGCGAATTCTTCGTGCGCGTTGGTCGAAGTACAGCTGCCTCGGCTCATAAGGCTCTCAAATAATTCAACGCTTGAATTACTCCACTCGATGCCTGCTCAACCCCGTATTTAAGAATGTGCTGGTATGCATGGCGTCCCATGCGTACGCGTTTATTTCGATCTGCCGCCATCATTAAAAGCGTTTCCGATAAATTGGCTATGTCGCCGAAACGAAACACGGCGCCGGTCGAATTTTCGAAAACCAGATCCGGCCCGCACCCGACACGATCGCTGACTATCGCCGGTATTTCGCTTGCCATGGCTTCGTTAACGACCAAACCCCATGTCTCGTCGTAATCAGATGGCAATACCAAGCAATCGGCCGCAACGTACGCTTCAGATATCTCTGATTGGTTGAGAAACCCTGTAAACGTGATCGGCACGGCTAACTTATTCGAAATCTCGCGTGCCGGTAATTCTTCTTCGCCCGCTCCCACCGCTAACAATCGCATTTTATCGTTCTGTTTGCGTGCCAAATACAGGGCGTGAATCAGATCCAGAATTCGTTTTTTCCTTTGAAACTTGCCTGCGAACAGAAAACACGTTTCGTCATCGGATATATTCCACTTTTTTCTTATCGTTTCTTTGTGCGGCCTCAAAGCTTGTATGTTCCCATGGAATCGGCCGTTATCCACACCGTAGGGGCACCAAAATATCCTTTTCGCATCGACACCGTGTTTCCTATAGAACTCTACATTCGCATGACCTATGCCCAGATAAGCGTCGTATTGCCGAAGCAGAAAACGGTGAAACACATTTTTCCAGAACGGCCGGCTTCGTAACGTATTCGCTTCTCCTCGTACCAGTGTTCTAATACCGAGTTTTTTACACGCAGCAAGTGCTTGAAAAAGTCCGTACGAACTCCAGCCGTGAATAATGCAGAAATCGATATTGTCTCGGATTAACGTCTCCGCCAAACCGCAGATTCTCAATCCGAAAAATCGCGAGGTGCTCTTGTGCCCCGACTGAGTTTTCAGAACAGACCAGGAATAACCGGTGAGAACGGGTATATCCCAGTTGAAGGGACAGTCAAACCCTTCTCCTTGCTGTGCGGGGTCGGGCAAGAACATAAAATAAACGACTAAACGAATGTCGTCTCTGTTCGATAGTGCTTGGTACCAGGGAATCTGGTATTGAATGGGATGCGTCGTAACGATCGCGATGTTTTCCAACGACGCGCTACGATTCACTGGGAATAGTGGGAAACTCGGCGCGTGTTCCCACTTCGTTAAGAGACTCGCGTGTATGCAAATACACGATTTTTGGAGCGGCAAACAGGATCCCCAAAAACAGCCCCATCAAAGTTCCGACATAAAGATCTCCGTAAACCTGCGATGCCACTACGAATATCGGAATGTTCGCCGTGAGAAAAGCCGCGATTCCGACCATAATATGCGTCAACCTCGAATCAATCGGCGCACAGTATTGGAGGATCACGTATATATTCCTACCGATAGCCCAAATCAACCAGCTCAGGACGATGAGGCCGGGCACGCCAAGTTCTACGAGTATCTTTCCCAATCCACCTTCCGACGATCCGCCGATTATCGAACTTATGGACAAATCGGAAAAAAAGCGCGCGCCCTGACTCGCCAACCCGATTCCCGCCCCGAGCCATCCAACGTGATAAATCGCACTTTGGGCACTCCCCAATCCGAGACTCGACAATCTCTCCGGAGCATCCTCAAACACGGTTGCACCTCTTTGTAAATAGAGATCGATCTCGTCCTGATACGCTTCCGGAAAAAGATTCTCAAAGGCAAACCAAATCGTGAATCCGGCGACGACAATGACTGTGCCGAAAAGCAGTTTTTTCTGACTTGCGCGAATGAACCACAACAGGGAAAGATAGAACATGGCGAACAACACCAATTCCATGATCATTTTGCGACGTCCTGTAAGCAATACCGCACCCACCAGCAGAGTCATCAGTAATGCCACCCAAATGCGATCTGTCGGTCTTTTTGTTATCACGGCGAATACTCCCAGCAGGCAAGTCGCCGCCGTCATGTGCCACGCAGCAATGTCAGGGCTTCGCAGCAATCCCGGATGCGCCGTTAATACAGAACCCAGATCGTAAATGACGAAGCCTGTCCCGATTTGGTTCAAAATTGTCCATTCAAAACCGAAAAATGAGAGATAAACACCGAAAGCAACTAACACACATAAGGAAATATACACACTGACGATCGTCTTGATGCTCTGCAAATCGGTGGTGTAATAGTAAGCGAGCGGCAGAACGAGCAACGGAGTTATGTATCCGAGCACACCAATTCCAGCAATCACCAGCTCGTCATAGCGTAAAATTGTGACGAAAAACTGTACCAAAAGCACCAATACGAAAGACATCAAGGGATAAAACAACGA
>JBFGKR010000009.1:0-14103 GCA_041576575.1 Arenicellales bacterium
CAGAGGTGGTCCAATGTTGCCGCCCGGCGCTAAAGTCACCGGCCAAAGTTACGACGTGACGCCATGGCAAGCAAGACAGTTGCCTTTGCGCCGCGTAATGGCGGTGCACCATCCGTTTAAGACCGGATCGTCCGATTTGAGTTTGCCGCATTGCTGCTCGACCGGCAGTGCGTCCGCGGATACGCTTGTTGGCACCGCTGCCGCACCGGCGAACAATGCCGCCATGGCGAGTGCCATGATTGTGGCTGTGTACCTCCGCATCAATCCTCCTCTCTTGGTAATGTCACACGGTCGGTGGAACTTGAGTCGCGCATTGGTACGACGCTCTATACCCACCGATTCTCTAAGGTTTATTAAAATAATGTAAAGTCTCGGAAATAAATCACAAACCAATTTCTATTACAAGTAATTGCCCAGAAGGTTCCCGACCGGGCGAATCAAAATCTATTGAAAGGGCATAAGTGATTTTAATTAGGCGTGCAGCGGAAGCCTCATCGCCGGGGACGATCGGGTGGGACTTTGTCACCTTGTGAGCGGAGTTGTTGTTCAATTTCCTCCACGCGAGCGTCGATGCTGGCCTTCGCGTAGAAGCTGTCGCCCACGTAGTTGCGCGCCAGGCGCAGTTGGCGCAACGCCTCCCGTGAGTTGCCCAGCAGGTAATGATACTCCGCCAGGGCTTGATGGGCGCCGAGGGCGTTTCCCAAATCCCCCTCAGCGCGGGCCAGCATCTCGTACAGGCGGGGCTCTGTTTGATGTTTCAACAAGACGCCCCGGATGACTTCTTTTGCTTCTTGGGCGCGCCCGGTTTTCAGCAACGCGGAGGCGAGGTAGTGCTCGAGAAATACGAGATTGGGGTGTTGTTCCCTGGCCGCTCGGTGCCGCGCTAACGCGTGTTCGTAATTACCGGCGTTCAATTCGATTTCCGCCTCCGCAACAAGATATCGGGGATCCTGCGGTCGGACACTCAGAAGCGTCTTAATTTCAGTACGCGCGCGGTCGTACTGTGAGGACGCCATCAGGGCCAGGGCGTAACCGTAGCGGTCCACCGGGTGGTCGACCGCATTTCGGGCGTCGTTGATCGCAGACTCGAAATACTGAACCGCTTGCTCCGATTTTTCGCTGTAGAGCGCGCGAATCTTCGCCTGCGTATGCAGAAAATCGGTTTCATCGCGGTCTTGGACGGAGGCGTAGCGTTCGGCTCGGGATAACGATTCGGCAATCCGGTCGGTAGTCAGCGGGTGGGTGCGCAGGAACTCCGGCGCGTTGGATTCTCGGATGCGCGCCCATTGTTGCATGCGTTCAAAGAAAATGGGCATGGAGCGCGGATCAAACCCGGAGCGCGCCAGCGCGCGAATCCCGATCGCGTCGGCCTCGCTTTCAAATTCGCGGCTGTATCTCAACTGTCGTTCCAGAATGGATGCATTGGTCGCGGCCAACGCCGCTTGACCGGCTTGTCCCCCCAGTAATATGGCAGCGATGATCGCCGCCGTCATAGGTATGGTTTGGTTTTTCACCGCGGCGATCATGCGCGGCAAGTGCCGCTGCGTGATATGCGCTATTTCGTGGGCGAGCACCGAGGCCAGTTCCGACTCATGCTGTGTTGCTAGGATGAGTCCGGTATGTATAGCGATATGCCCGCCGGGCACGGCGAAAGCGTTCAAGCTTGCATCTTTCACCAAGTAAAAGGTGAAATCCGTGCCGGGATCGTCGCTGTTTTCCGCCAGTCGGCGACCGAGGCGATTCAGATAATCCTCTAATTCGGCGTCGTTGACGAAGGCAAGTCTGCGCCGGGCGTCTCGCATGAACTCTCGGCCGAGCGCTTTTTCCTCGGAAGCCGCCACTACGGTGGCGGAATAATCTCCGAGTTCCGGTAATTGATTCATACCCTGCGCCGATGAAACCGCGGCAGCCAGGACTATCGCCGTGATGCGCTCGAGCCGTCGCCGCCGCGGCGCAGCGGCGGATCCGCGTCGAAGCGCCGGGAGACGCGGCGTATATCGACGTGCCAGAGGTAAAATGCGATAGTTCATAGTTGCGATGCGACGACCCTCGCTAGCGGGGTTCAAGTTGATGCCGGCGGGCGCCTCAATCGTCTGCTTGCGTGGACTGGAGGCTCAAGTCTTCGGTTGCCGTAACCACATGTTACACCACAGACATCAACAGGGTAGGATAATAGACCTAGGGTAAAGATCGTTAGCGCGCTTCGATGGGAGCCGCGTGCGGCGACGAACACGCGGCCGCGACTCGCCTCGGGTGTTCCGAGCCCCTGCGCTGCCGCAATTTTTACGCTTTGCGGGAGCGATTTTGAAAAATTTCGATATTTTCGCATTTTCTAATACAATTCTATTATAAAATAGTGTTTTTTCTTTTGCATAGCCGACCAGCCCGCGCATGCGGCGGCTAACGCGTATTTGAGCTTAAGTTGTTCCAACGAATCGTTGACGAGGAGTCCTAGCCATGCCTGAACACGACCAAGAACTTGACGCGCGGGGTTTGAACTGCCCGCTTCCCATCCTTCGCGCAAAGAAGGCTTTAAACGATCTCACCTCCGGGCAAGTGTTGCGCATTCTCGCTACCGACCCCGGTTCCGTAAAGGATTTTGAGGCCTTCGCGCAGCAAACGGGCAACGAGCTTCTGGAATCCACCGAAAAAGACGGTGAATTCCATTTCCTGCTGCGCAAAGCCGGCTAATAGTTTCCGTATGGTCGTCGCTGCTCGCAGCGAACTTCGTAACAAACACTCCACAGAAGAGGGCTAGTTATGGCTGACAAAAAACTGGCGATCATCGCCACCAAAGGCACACTGGATTGGGCCTACCCACCATTTATTTTGGCCTCCACGGCCTCCGCGCTGGGTTATCAAACCTGTATATTCTTTACTTTCTACGGTTTGCAGCTCATCAAGAAGAAATTGGACCTCAAGGTCAGTCCCCTGGGCAATCCGGGAATGCCGATGCCGATGGGAATGAATAAATGGTTTCCGGTGTTAGGGACGACCATCCCGGGTATGGAAAGTATGATGACCACGATGATGAAGCAGAAGATCAAAGCAAAGGGCGTAGCCACCATCGAGGAATTACGCGATCTCTGCATAGAGGCCGAAGTGAGGCTGGTTGGATGTCAAATGACCATCGACTTGTTCGACATGAAGCGGGAGGATTTGATTGATAACATTGAATTGGGCGGTGCGGCCACGTTCTTTGAATTCGCCGGAGACGCCGACGTTACTCTCTTCATATGACATACCGCCACATAATCCGGCGAGTCCTGAAAGGCACCACTTAGGTGCCTTTTTTGTGCTAGCGCGCTGAAGCAGCATTTCGCAGCCGAGAATCGCCCATAGACGGCGACGCACGCGGGTGCCTGGACGCGGGATGTTGGGATGCGAATACGCCCAGCGTCCCCCTTCTCTCGGTCGTTGCCATGGATCAGCGGCATCCTAATCCGGGCGTTAGGGATCGCGACAGAACCTGCGCGCTGGAGCGCGGCTCCGTGCGAAGCGCCCGTCCCGATGTTCCGTCACGCAGTGACTCACGGCGAACTGTCAGCTTTTGTTTGTCTTCCGTCGCGTTCGTGCGCCGGGCGGTCTGAAAGCGAATTGGGGCGTTCGCGCGGAGTGGCTCGACGGCCCGCTTTTCGTGCTAGTTGGGTTTATTTGTCTTTTCGCTGAATTTTGCTGAGCGGAATGACGGCGACGTCCTCTGTGCGAGGCTCGTCCGTGTAACGTGGGCGCTCATCGGTGGATCGTCCGGCGGCTTGTGCCAGCTCCCGTTCGCGGCGGGAAATCAGTACGAGGCATTCACGCATGTCGTTGATGCACGCTTCGGACAGCGGATGCTTGAGTCCCGGCGGCGTTGCCGTTTCTCTGATCACGCGCGTCACCACTTTTTTCACCATCTGCAAAATGCGTTCTTCCTTGGTAAGGGCGGAGTTCTCGCTCATTAACCGGTCTCGAGGGGTTTACCGAATTATATCCTCGAAACAGTTGGAATTCAGGAGTTGAGCGATTACATTGTGAGCATTACGTCAAAATGCAAACCAACTTAGTCTCCTTATGCCTTATTTTATCTATCGAATTTCTCCGCATCGCTTACTGGATTACGTTGATGAATTCGAGGCGTACAAACCGGCGCGTGACGCCGTCAGGCTCATGCGGCAACAACAGGATAAGGAAGATTTGGATACTTTGAAGATCATATTTGCCAAAGACCGTTACGACGCGGAAAATCTGTTGAAGATTCAGCGCGAACGTCAGCCCTCCGACGACGATTGACGATACCATGGTTGACGAAGAGGAATTTCGAAAGACATTCAGTCAAGTGGTCACCACGCCGTGTCCATTTGAAAAAGCGATATTCCAGCGCGTCTGCGCCTGTCCGCAGGCGGCGAAAACGAATATTGCGGAGCGGGAAGTGGTCAACTGCCGCTCTGCGGAAGCTCAGGAAAATTGCGTTACGTTCCTGCACAATCTGCGCCGGCGGGCCAATTTCGCACTGGGACTGACGCGCACACCGGGCGCGCTGCCGCACGCCAAAGCGATAAAGATTCAATGCGGCGGTTTATTGGGATTGCAGCAAGCGCTGGATCCTTTCGTGGAAGAAGCCCGGGTGGCCGACGTGCACGCACTGGTGACGCGGGCGTTGAAGCGATTCGAAAGCATGTCCGAGGTTCCGTACGACACCATAGTCCGTTTTGTGAATCAGTACCGGGGCCGATCGCTGTCCCGCCGGTCTCCGAAGGAGCGTTCTGGTGGATGAGTGCCGTGCAGCCTCCCGCGCGATCCTGACTCGATCCGCAATCCATATACGCTGCCGACGGCATTTGTGCGTGGAGTGGGCGGAGCCGTCAGTGTGTATGGGATAAGGCGTGTTGGTATTGACCATTGTTACATTGAATGTCCGCCTCGAATCGGATGGGATGGATGCTTTCGATCGCGGCGCTCGTAACGATGACCGCCGTAACCAGAAAACTTCTCATTGAGGGAAGCGATCACCGCTTCGACGTTTGTGAAAGACGAAGACAAATTCCGCAAAGACCAGCCCGATAATCAGAGAGTGCTGCGAAAGCAGATCGATAAGATCGTATCGCGGCAGAATGACGATATCACGAAACTTTATTGTTCATTTTGCGGAAAGGAGGAATCTCAGGTGAACCACCTGATAGCGGGGCCGGCAGTACATATCTGTGACCAATGTGTTTCAAAATGCAATCAGATATTGAACGACCTCGACTAGAGGTCTCGAAGGAGCGATGCGTGGAAATTGCGCTAGTTTGCAGATCCTTCTGCGGAATCCATGAGGAGTATCGAGCGCGTGCTTCACGACTCACCGGACATACGGCGCAAACGTAAAGCCGGCTGCATTCCAGCCGTCAACCGCTGCCGGTAGTCGAATTGTCGTTGTTTTCTGAGAAGCACACCCAGGTGGTGGCGATGTATTTTACGCCGCTCCTCAGCGTTACGCCTCGATGCGCGTGGGTCCAAAAGGGAGGAAACAGCAGCAACTTCCCCGTTTGAGGCTTGACTTTCACGTCTTGGAAATGGAATTCCGTCTCACCGCCCGGGCCTTCCACGTCATTCAGATACCAGATCGCGACCAGCTGGCGCTGGCTGAACGGCCCCGGACCGCTGTCCACGTGCCAGTGATAGTGTTCATTGGGCAGCGTTCTTTGCAGGTTATACCCCAGATCGTAGAACGCGTTGGTTGCGAAAAATGGATGAATCTTGGAAAGTTCATAGAGCGCAGTTTTGAGAGACAAGAACAGGCCCCGGTCGACCGGTTGCCAGTCCTCTCTTCCGCTGATTCGCAAGTCTGTGGATCTCTTGATCGATGCGTCGTGGTTTTGATTTGGGCCAATGCGGCCGGGATATTGTTGCTCCGGACTGGATTCGAAACGTTCAATGATGTCGCCACATACAGCGTTGGTGAGGGCATGCCTAATTTCATAAATCATGGTGCAGGGTTTCACCTCACGAAGTGCATAGTCGAGTTCAGATGTAGCGTGTGCGTTCAAGGATTATTGATCCTCGTAGTAGAAGCGGGTTTCCTGCATGTTGCCGGTGGAATCGATGTTTACGCGAGTGACCCCCGGCAATCGGTTTAAGATGTAGCCCGCCATCAACAACAAGGTATGCTTGTTCTCTTTATGTAACGAAGTCAGCAGGCGGTCCGCCGCAATCTGGCAACGCTGTTCAAAGTTTGGGTTGGGGACGTATTCGCGACACATTTGCCAGCCCTTGTCCATGTCCCGATCCATCTTCTGGTAAAATGTTTCGCCGTCATCGAGCACATCTTTGGGTATATCGATGGGATAGGTTCGGTTGTCAATGGTCACGTGCAAAATCATACGTGTTTCCGCAGCCTGGTTGATCACTGGCGTCAGGATACGCGAATGCACGTCAAACTTGTAGACTGAATACACGCCGGGAGACCTTGAAATCTCGTGCGTGATGCACGCCGCCAATGAAGAAGATTCTGGTTGAACGTTCGCCCTCACCGATGAAACTCGATGTGATGCAAGTCGATGAATGGGACGTGTGGGAGAAGGAGATCTCTCGGTTTTCCTGGCGGTACGAAGATACCGAAACGTGCTGTCTGTTGGAAGGCGAGGCCGTAGTCACGGCTGACGACGGCGAATGCGTCCTCGTCCGCGAAGGTGACCTCGTTACCTTTCTCCCCGGATTATCTTGCACCTGGAACATCCGCAGGCCGATCCGTAAACACTACAAAATAGGATGAGGCGCCGCGGCACGAACGAAGACGCTTGCGATCGGGTCCAGGTCTGCAACGCCTGGGGGCGTGCTCGCGCCATCCCGCTGATCGTTCCCATCGCGCGCAGGCGTTTTCTCGGTTTTGCGGTCCAGCCGGCGACAATCCGATTTTCCCGGTCGCGGCTCGATGTCGCGATCGCGTCACTCACGGTCCTTGCAAGGTAGCGATGGCACTCAGCATTGGGTTGGCCACAGGAGCGATCTTGCGGCGCATTAAAGAACCGATCGCGTCCGTTCGTGAAAAGATCGATCTAATCAACGGCTCGCCGCACTGGGCGAGCAACAGTGCCGCCCTCAGCGCCCCCTCCAATTGCGGGAGGCGTTCCAAGATGCGCCGAATCGGGTCCCCGCCGTCCCGTATGGCCCCGTCGATATATCGCTGCAGCGTCTCGACGTCGTCAAAGGGGCCCTCGTTGCCGCGAATGCTCTTGAAATAGCGATGTAACGCGTGCAGCAATTCTACGACCACATCCTGGTCGGCGGGTTTTCGCAGGACGCGCTCGCAAGTCGCCAGAAATGCTTGTCCGCGGGGGGAATATAGTCGGATCAGTTGCATCACCAAGGGATCGTCGGCGAACGCGTCGAGATTGTTCTTCACGAGCGCGTGGTGCGCATGGGCCGTTTTAGTTTCCGGTAAGTGATCGGGCAGTGCTTGCAGAAAACCCACATAGTAATAATTTTTGCCTTTCCCGCATTGCCACAGCGCTTTGCGCTTGTCGTCGTCGAGCAGGCCGGGTTGCAGAAGCAGTCGGACGATGTCGATGACCGATACGGGTTGCGGCTCGAAGGGGAGGTAGTCCAGCAGATATTCCGCGAGTACGGGACCCATGGCGCCGCCGACCACTGATCGACTTGCCAGCAGATAGCGGGCCACTTCCGCAGTCGGCAACGACCACCAAGCACGCGCCGCGATGTCGTCCGTGACAGCACGGGAGCGAGCTACAGCAATCACGGCTTCGTCTTCAGCGAGCATGAGCAGCGGCTCCAAGCATGTGTTTTGCACGTCCCCCATACGTGTCCAGCGACGCAGATATACGGGATAGCCTCTCGGGGAGCCTAAAACCCGCGTCGACAACAATTCCCGCACTTGGCGAATGTATTTTTCCGGCGGGCACGTGGGATTCAATTCCACTCGGGCATCGTCGCCATCGGTCATGCCGTACACCGAAAGTCTTTGCTCGTCGATACGGATTGCCCGAGCATTCGCGAGCAAGACGTTGAGTTTCAAGCTGTCCTCGGTCGAGATGGCCGTGCTGCTTTCTCGTATAGGCATCAGCAATTAGAAATCGTTACCGCACAGAATCGGTTTCGAAACTTGCCTCATTTTGCAATAAAAATTCGGGCTGACTTAAAGGGTCGCGCGGCTGATCGCGGTGCCGGCCGGACACCCGCACCGCGGCTCTCTTTCGAGCCAAGCTCGGATCTCAGTAATTGGGACCACCCCAGGCCCGGCCTACGCGCATCCGCGGTCACAAAATTACGTTGGACCTGAATCTTCAACCCTTGTTCGCTAAATGTCGGTGACCCTAATTTTCTCGGCCGCGGCTCATAATTACGAGCTAGCTCTTTGGGGGTAGAGATCGGCCTGTCCACGGCTACCAAATGGGATGCTTGTGGGCGCCAAACAGTTGCAATATAGTCCTCGCCCTTGCACTGGCCAGAACGATGAGCTCAACCCCCATCCATGGACAAAATGTATTACGAAACTATTGATAAGCTGGAGAAAATGGGCGTCGATCCCGAGTACATCCAGGGCTGGATCGGCGGTTATTTCGCCAATCCGAAGCGCGAGGAGCAGCGAATAACGCCCGCCTACGAGGTCGGTTACGAGGACGGCTCCACCAAGCAAATCCGCAACGCCGAGCAGCACAAACAATAGCTGCGTCGTCGCCCTAGTCCGCTCCAATCACCGCTTCTTTCGAGCTTGGTGTCGGATCGATATTGGACGTCCCCAGCAAATTGTCCATCGCCGTTTTCAAGTGCCGGACGGATTCGGGCGCGTCCAAATCTATCACTTGTTGCATCACCCACCGATTGGTTTGCGTCATCCCCATGACGTCCTGGATCTGCCCACCCAGGCAGCGGCGGCACTCGTAACCCGGCTCTCCGTCTAGGAAGGGAGTTTCCGCGTATTCCAGCACCCGGGCGTTGAGTCTCTCGATGTATCCGGAGCGATGGTCGCCACGGCCCATAACTTCCTCCACATTACGCTGATAATGTCGAGCCGTCTGTTTGGCCAAGGCAACGACAAAGTCTCGGCGGGCCCGTTCGTCCATTTTGCCGTACGCCAACCTATCCGCGACGTGCACCAGAAATATCAGGTACTCCGCAATTACTGCGATACGTTGTTCGTCGGAGTCGTATTCAAAATCCTCGGCGTGGAGGTTCTTTGCAGCGCTGAGGGCGATCTGCCAAACCCCGTATGCGAGTGCGGTGGCATTGTCCTCGAGGGATCGCCCGCGGTCTTTAGCTCGCCACTTGTCGCGTATGCGCATCTTCATCGTGCTCGATGGGTACAATTGTATCGATGCATTCCAGCTTGCACGCCCATTGCTGCGAATCGCCGAAATACCGTCGTTAAAGGCTCCTCATACTAGCCCGTCATTGCGCTTCGTGCTAGTTTTACTTGAGGTTCATTAGCTCTACGGTTATGCATTCCGCGTTTTCCGATCTCGTTTCTGCGGTACAAAGAAACTGCGATATTTCTGACGCTCGTTTTGCCGGCGACTTTACCCTGTGTGTATATCTACTGAAGATGCGTGAGTTCTACAGATGGAGCGAAGGCAGATCTTTCACAGACGTCGTGATCAGAGAAGATGTAGGTTCTTGGGTGGACCGCCGAGAGGCCTACTGGGAGAGCTTGGAAGACCTGGACTATCTGCCGCTGACCGTCGGTGACAATCGTTACGAGCCACTGGACGCGGACGGCGTGAATACGAATTTGATCACGCGTGGACTGGTGTACGGCGGGGGTATCGGGCGTTTCTCGAAGCCCTATTTTTTCCTAGCGGATTTGTTGCGGACGGAATCCTCAGGGGGGTACAGGATCTTCCTCGCGGGACGAGAGTACGCTCGAGAATTAGTCGCCCCGCCGGCGATGGCCCAGGGGAATAACATATACGTTCGCCGCGAGTGTCTGCGTCGTATGTTGTGGGAGAAGATCGAGGAGTGGCGCTGGCGAAAACAACAAAATGCCATGGCGCGTGCAATGCAGTGCTACAGTTTCAACTGTGATCCGGAGCGCGCGCTGGAGCGCATGACCGAGAACGAAGTCGAGGCGGTGATCCTGCATGAAATCGGAGAGGTCGTAGCCGGAGGATTAGTCGGTGTGCTATGGGACGAGATGTTGATTACGGTGGCGCGAACCGGTGCGGAGACGACGGCGAGAGCGGTTCGAGATTTATTGGCGGATTGTCTAACCACGCTGCCCGCGCTGCTCGATGAAGAAAATCGGCCGTCTCTACATTTTTACTTCGCGAATTTGAGTCCGCTGCGCAAAGATCTGTTTCCGGCGCTTGTGAAAGCTTATTCGGAGTGGGTGGATAACGACGACTTGCAGCAACTCAAACGCGTGGTTCGGGATGGCAAGTTGCATTGGCTTTCCGTGGCGGATCGCATCATAGACGCCTACGGCCGTCGCCCGGATTGCTGCGCCACTCCGATTGAAGCACTGATTCAGGAGAGTCGGTACTAAACGGCGGTGCCCGTTACCAACGACAAATGCTGATTAGAATCCCCTCCGTTTTGGACTCTGCGCAGCTACAGGTGGTGCGAGATCTGCTCGCGGACATGGAGTTTGTCGAAGGAAAACACACTGCGGGCGAAGTCGCCGGTCGTATGAAGCGAAACGAGGAAGTGAAAAGTTCGGAGGACGGTCTCCAGCAGGTCAATAATGTTTTGATGGGGAACCTGTTGAGCCACCCGCTCTACAGGTATGCGGCGCTGCCGCACCGCGTCGCGGCACCCCTATACGCGCGTTATCGCGAGGGGATGGAATACGGTCCGCATTTGGACGACGCGGTGATGGGGGAGGGGCTGCGCTACCGTTCCGATATCGCGATTACCGTGTTTTTAACCGAACCGGATACCTATGCCGGCGGAGAGTTGGTGATCGGAACCGAGTTCGGAGAGCGATTCATCAAGTTTCCCGCGGGCGACGCGGTCATGTATCCGGCATCCAGCCGGCACCAGGTCGCGAAGGTGACCCGTGGCGTGCGATTGGTGGCGGTCACTTGGGTGCAATCCATGGTTCGAGATGCCGCCAAGCGAGAACTGCTCTTCGCCCTCTACCGGGCGCGAGAGTCGCTGCTTGAACGGGCGCCGGAGGCCGCCGAGGCACAGGACTTGGACACCGCATACATGAACCTGGTGCGCATGTGGGCCGAAGTCTGATCCCGGTTTCGCACTCGCAATACGTCCAGCCGCTGACGCGAAGGGGAAACTAGAAATATGGTGACAGATCAAGACGCTAGACAAAAGCGGCGTGTCAGGCCCGTGGACGACATTCAGCTGTCCAGGGAGTCGTGGAAGGTATTCCAGATCATGGCGGAGTTCGTTGAGGGCTTCGAGCGGTTGTCCGCGATTCGACCTTCCGTCAGCTTCTTCGGTTCGTCGAGGATGACCGCCGATCATCCCTTCTATCGACTGGCGGAGCGTATCGCGAGAGAACTGTCCGACGCCGGTTTTTCCGTAGTCAGCGGCGGCGGGCCCGGCATCATGGAGGCCGCAAACAAAGGTGCCTTCGAGGGCCAGTCGCCGAGCATCGGCCTCAACATTCAATTACCCCACGAACAGAAAGCCAACGAATACCAGGATGTGTCGCTGCAATTCAACCACTTTTTCAGCCGCAAAGTGATGTTCGTGAAATACGCCTGCGCTTACGTCGTTTTGCCCGGCGGTTTCGGTACCCTGGACGAATTCGCGGAAATCCTGACCCTGGTGCAGACCGAAAAAACGCAACGCATTCCAATCATATTGGTGGGGTCGGAATTCTGGCGTGGCTTGATCGATTGGTTCCAAAACAGCCTCGTTGGCTTGGGCGCGATCGGAGAAGGGGACATGGAGCTGTTTCAGATCTTGGACGAGCCCAAGGCCGTCACCGAGGCGATATTTGCCCACTACGCAGGCCGAAGTTTCGAGCCTTCCGCCGAGGAACGGGAGCGGATGATGCAGTTGTGAACGGGGCAGGCGTCGCCGTCTACGTCGGTCCTCGTGCGTCAGTCTTGTTCTTCCGAACGCAGTCGATTCAGGATCAATCCGTGAAAACAGGATCCGTCGGATTTACGGTATAACCATCCCAGATGGGCTCCGCATGCGGTGCAGAGCGCCAAGCGCCAGGCGTAGCCGGGAAACCACGTGAACTCGTAGGTTGACGCACCGGCATGACTGCATCCGGCGGCGTCCCGGAAACAGCCAATGCGATAGGTGATCTCATGGGGATTGGTGAAGGTATGGCTGTGCCGGCCCAGCATTTCGATGCGAGCCTGTTCCGTGGTTATGCGACGACCGCAGTCCACGCAAACCAGCCATGACGCGCGTGCGGCATCTGCTGCATCCCGCGTGTTCGCTGCCTTGAACGGCTCGAATGCGCTATTTTCCTTGAACATGTAGCAGTCACCTGTGACGGTTGTGCTTGCAAGCACGCGCCAGCGTATCACCGAAGATGGGACGATTGCAGTCGAATTTTTCTACCTGCACCCCACTCTGAGCTTGCTGAAATTAAGCGGGGTCGGCCGCATGTGCGGCAGAAAGCGCGCTGGGTCGGCTTGGGCCAGGAATACGGTACACGGGGTAGTCCCGTAAATTCTAATCTCTCAGTCAGGAACCTCGCCGCGCGAGTCGGCAGCCGCCAGGAGCGCAACGCGTGCTGAGTCGATCTGAAACGCGGGCATATTCGCCGGCGTATGCACTCCTACGCGCGGGAGTTTCGGCAAAAAAAACCGGCGATCACGCCGGTCGGTCTGTATGCTCGTTTTCGAAGCGGCGCTCAGCGTCGGGAGCCTTTTTCCTGGTGTGCAAGATCTATAACCTTCGTGGCCAGCTCGGCGTATTTTTCTTTGTATTGGAATAAGGGATGACCCTCTTGCCCTGCCCAATACTGAACCGGGGATACGCCGCTTGCGCGTTCTTGTTCAATAAATTTTTTCTGCATTTCAAGCATTTGCTCGATGAGCTCGCGTTTTTCCTTGGATACGTCACTCATTGCTAAACAACCTCGGTGTTCGAAATTCATCGTGTCGTCAGGGAGACTAGCACAGGTCGAGCCGCGACCGGCATACGCCATAGTGGATAGAGTTGTTGCCGCCGCGCGGAGCCGGGGATCTGCGATGCGGCTCCGCTCGGGTCGCTGTCTACCCAGCGATCAATAACCGCCTTTTCGTCGAGACTCCGGCAGACCGGCGATTTTTCCGCCCTGCTTGCTGGGCATTTTGGGAAACAGCTGATACATCTCCTGGCTGCTGCACTTCTTGCCCCATTTTTTTCCTAGTTCTTTGACGATAGTCCTTTCATTGGGTTGGTTACCGGCGTTGTTGAAATACTCGTCACGCAAATAGTGAATGACGTCCCAATGTTTGTCCGTCAGCTCGATGCCCTCGGCGGCTGCCAGATGCATCGCAACGTCCTCGTTCCAATCTTCGTTGTTAATGAGATAGCCAGTCTCCGTGGTCTCGATGGACTTACCTTGGAATTCGATTGACATGAATATGGCTCCTTTAAATTCGGGCGATAGAACTATCCGCTAATCGTCTTCGTTTACGATGGCTTTGACGCCCTTGTGCGGCACAAATAATCCGAATCCAAGCTTGCGCCCGGGTCCAAGGCCCCGCTGCTGCAGCAGCACCGAATCCGGGATCTCCAAGTCCGCGAGCATGACGCTGCGAACAAATATTCTCGCGTGCGGAAAGTCGAACGAGGACTGACGTCCGCACAAAAATTTTCGCACGCGAATGCCCATTTCCGTCAACAGGGCGACGCGATTATCCACGAATTCGGACTCACTCTCGTGTTCTTCGACTTTGACGTAGCGCGAAAAGATTGTGGCCAGAGAACTCAGAGGTCTCGCGGAAGCCTCGCCAACTAAGATTTCGTGACCGCCCACGTCGAGAAGACGGCCGCTCAAAATGCGAGCGTCATCGAGGCGCGTTTTCGGCAGCCGCAGCCTGAGCCGCGTGCGCCGCGACAGGTGCAAAACGTCGGTCTTCGGATCGGCGGGCCGATACCAGCCGTTGCCCGACTCGGCCACGTGAATCAGGTGAAGTCCGGCATCGGGTTCGGCGTCGAACCACGGTAGGGCACGGCGTATCTCGCTGGACAGGGCGTGCGCGTGATCGACGG
>JBFGKR010000010.1:0-14055 GCA_041576575.1 Arenicellales bacterium
ACCAACATCCGAACCGTGCTCGGTTCCATGGACCTGGACGAGTCCCTCTCCAAGCGCGACGAGATCAACGCCCGCCTGCTGCACGTCGTGGACGAGGCCACCAGCCCCTGGGGGGTGAAGGTGACGCGTATCGAAATCAAGGACATCCAGCCGCCCCAGGACCTGGTCGACGCCATGGCCCGGCAGATGAAGGCCGAACGCGAAAAGCGCGCCGCCATTTTGGAGGCCGAAGGCAAACGGCAAGCGGAAATCCTCTCCGCGGAGGGCGAGAAGCAGGCGGCCATCCTCGAGGCCGAGGGCAGGCGCGAAGCCGCTTTCCGGGACGCCGAGGCCCGCGAGCGGCTGGCGGAGGCGGAGGCCAAGGCCACGGGCATGGTGTCCAAGGCGATCGCCGAAGGGGACATCCAGGCGGTGAATTACTTCGTGGCCCAAAAGTACGTCGAAGCCCTCGGCAAGATCGGCGCTTCCGAGAACCAGAAAGTGCTGTTCCTGCCGCTGGAGGCGAGTAATCTCATCGGAGCGATCGGCGGCATCGGCGAACTGGCGAAGGTCGCCGCGGAAAAAAGGAACACGCCGTGACATTGGCGTACTGGCATTGGTGGGTCATAGGCATCGTGCTCGGGATCCTCGAGGTCTTCGTATCCGGAACCATCATTATCTGGTTCGGCGCGGCCGCTTTCGTCGTGGGGTTGGTCGTGCTGGCCGCACCGGGAACGCCGTGGGAGCTTCAGTGGACGCTGTTCTCGGTGCTTGCGGTGCTGAGCCTGTTCGCGTGGCGGGCCTACGCAAAGCGGCATCCCGCGGAGTCGCCGGATCCGACGCTCAATCGGCGCGGCCAACGCATGTTGGACCGGCGCCTGACTTTACAGGCGCCCATCGTCAACGGGTTTGGCCAGGTCAACGTCGACGATTCGCGCTGGAAGGTGCGGGGGCCGGATCTGCCGGCCGGCGCGAACGTGCGCGTCGTCGCGGTCGAGGGCACGGTGCTGGTGGTGGAAGAAGCTACAGAGCGGGAAGGCTGACGCTTGCGGTCCGCGGCTCCGGCTCCGCGCGCAAGCGCTCGCAACGCGGTATTTTCCGACGAACAGCGCTCGAGTATCGAGGGGATTTTGCTACGCTGCATGCCATGGTGGAAAAGAGCCAGACACGCGTTCTCGCGGGCGGCGTCCTCGCGCGGGAAATCGACACGCGCGTCGTCTTCGCGGGTGCGCGCACAGACGGCAATGCGTAAGCGCCTGCTTTCGTCGTGCGTATTGGCGATCCTGGTCGCGGGAACCGCATCGGCGAATCCCTGGAACGGCAAGGTGGTGCTGCAGGCGTTCTGGTGGGACGCGTGGAACGCGCACTATCCGCAGGACTGGTACACCTACCTGGCAAAGCTGGCGCCGCGCCTGCGCGCTATGGGGATAGACGGCATTTGGATCCCTTCGCCCGCAAAAGGCAACGTCGGCGCGAACAGCATGGGCTACGATCTGTTCGATCACTACGATCTCGGCGATAAGGACCAGAAGGCGACGGTGGCTACGCGGTTCGGCGACAAGGACAGCCTGCTGCGTTTGGTCGCGGTCGCGCACGCCAACGGCCTGGAGATATACCCCGACGTGGTGCTGAACCACATGATCGGGGCCGAGGAGGACCCGGCCGCACCCGCCAATAAATACAAGAAATTCCGCTATCGCGGCTACGCCGGCGCGGGCCGCGGACGCTGGCCCAAGGATCACTGGAATTTTCATCCCAACCCCGATCACTGGTGTACGGCGGGGGACTGGTGCGAGGAAAACTTCGGACCGGACAGCTGTTTCCTGGACCACGACCACGGCGGTGGCGGGAACGGCCGATACATGCGCGACCAGGCCCGAAATTGGTTCGTCTGGCTGAGCAAACAAACGGGGGTGGACGGATACCGCTTCGACGCGGTCAAGCATTTTCCCGCTTACGTGGTCGAGGACCTGCTGTTCCACGCCAAAGGCCCGCGCAAGGACTACTTCGCCGTGGGCGAATTCGTGGGCGGCCGCCAGCAACTCGATGAATGGGCGCACGCCACGCAGAATCGGGCCGGCACCTTCGACTTCGGCCTGCGCGATGCGCTGGCAAACGTCGTCGAGGCCGGCGGCTTCTTCGACATGGGGAGCCTCCCTTCGTATCAGCAGCAGAACCGCGTCAAGACCGTGCCCTTTGTCAACAACCACGACACCTGGCGCGGCGCCCACTGGGACTCGGAGCCGGGATCCCAGACGCACGACGACCGGCACGGCGACTGGCGTCAAAACGGCGACGAGCTCGCGCCGACCGTCGATCCCGACAACCCCCGCGCCGACGTGGCCTACGCCGCCGCCTTTGCCGTCGACGGCAGTCCGATGGTCTATTACGAGGACCTGTTCATCAACAGCGGTCCCGACCGTTTCGAAGCGGATCCCGCGACGCTTCCGGTTCGCGATTACGTCGTTAACCTCATTTGGGCCCACCAGAAGCTCAACTTCAAAGACGGGGCGTACAAAGTGCGCTACCAAGGTTCGCCCGACCTGCTCGTGATCGAGCGCAGCGGGCGCGCCCTGATCGGACTCAACGATCACGGCAGCGAGCACGTGGCCGCGTGGGTGCAGACCGATTTCGGCCCGCACGTGCGGCTGCACGATTACAGCGGCGCCAATCCAGACGACGTCGAGACCGACGCGCACGGTTGGGTGCGGGTATCCGTGCCCCCCATGCGTTACGCCATCTGGGCGCCGGCGGGCGCGAGCGGCGGATTCGACCCACCTGCAAGGCGCACCGTGCAGGAATTTCAGCTCGCGGACGACCTCGGTGACGCGAGGCCCCGTGCGCTCGGCTACGGCGGCCGCGTCGTGCCGCATGCGTTTCGCACCGCGGGCGCGATCTGGGCGGCGGCCGGCTCCCCCGTCGATGTGCGGGTGTACACCGACGCGGAGCGCGCCGTGGAACTCAGGGTGGACAAACCCGACGAACGCGGCCGCAAGAGCCGTGCCGCAGGGCATGTGCTCCGCACCGGGACGGCCTCCGCGGACGTGCCGCTGCGGCTGGTGTTCTCGGCCGACCGGGAGGGCTATCATCTCCTCTCGCTGCGGCTCACGGACGCTACGCAGAGTCCGGCGACGGCCTATCTCAAGGTGGAGTACGCCGCGCCTCGAACGTCCGACATGTTTTGAACCGCGTCGTCCGACCACGGTTTGGAAGATCTGTATCAAGAAACAAAGAAATTGGGTCCAAACTCAAAGCACACAGCCCACAACCACCGATGCCGTTGAGCCCGCATCCTTCGATTGCTTCGATTTTCTTAACAGCCGTCGCTCTCGCTCCGATTCTCGTCGGAACGGGTTGCCGCAACGCGATGCGTGCGCCGGATCTCGATGCCGTTCGCGCCGTCGATCTCGTCAAACACCACGAGGAACGCCGTGTCGGCGCTTCTGCGGAGGGACTGCAGCAGCCCGTGCGCACGGCGCGGTCGCCGACAGGCGACCGCAAGGCGTATGCGGAATTGTTGCACACGGGAGTGGAAAGTCAGGTCTTTGGCATCTTTGTTTCCGATTTGTCGGGGCAAAATCGCGTTAAGATCGCGGAAGCAGTCAACTGCTTCGGCTTGGCGTGGTCCCCCGACGGCACCAAGATCGCCTTTTCCGAGGGGACCCGCGTTTATGTGGCCGACAGCGATGGGCGCACGCGGCAGCTGATCCATGCAGGCCCGGGTGGGCCGTACCCCGGTGCGAGCTTCAACTTGCAATGGATGCACGACGGCCGCACGCTGTCCTTCGTGCAAGTGGAAAACGCCCATGTGCGTCACCTCTGGAATGCTTCGCGGATAAGCGTGACCCTGGGAGCGTCGGCTCGGCACTCGGAAACCCGTAAATGAACCGTACATCGATGCGAGGGCGGCCGCCATGGCGATGAAATGCGAGATCTTGGACGAGTACCGCCGCTTGAGTGGCGTCGTCAACGTGCGGGTACCCAGTATTTACGGATACAAGGGAAAGGACCTACCCCGGCGCATGGCGAAACTGGTTCGGCCGGCCGCGATCGCGTTGCAACACGTTTACGAAGACATCGTTCGAGAGGGCGGGCATCTGTACATTAGCGATATGTTCCGGTCGGCAGACCAACAGCAGAAGGCGCACGAAGACTGGAAGACCGGAAAGAAGAGCGCTTACAGTCCGCCGTCCTGCCACAGCGTACACGAAGCGGCCCGGGCCATTGACATCGACGCCTTCGATACCGTCATCGGCCACAAACGGGTGCGGGAAATCCTCAATCATCGTGGCTGGGTCCACATCGTCGACACTCTAACCGGCGCCGAATGCTGGCATTACGAGTATCGGCAACGGCGTTGGGAACGCTACAAGGAACAACACGGCTACGCCGCTATGGCCCATGCCATGAAAGAGGAGATCGGCAATCTGGTGGACAGCGACAAGGCCGAAGCGGAGAAAGCCGAGATCCGATGGCTGCAGAAGGCAATGAACAAGATTCTGCGAATTCGTTTGGTCGTGGATGGGATCTACGGCGAAAAAACCAAAGAGGCCGTTCGACGATTCCAGAGAAAGTATCGTCTGCAAGTAGACGGCATCGCGGGACCGATCACACGCAAGAAGATCGAAGAAGTTCTGGCAGGGGAGAGGATCGCGCGTGCGCCCCGGCGCTGATGCGTCGACGACGACGGCGTTTTAGGCTACCGACGACGTTTTCTGCGCCGCAGCCCCATGTCGGGATTCATGACGATTCCAACGGCAGTCCAGAACACCAACGCGGAACCTCGCGTATGCAGATTGAAGTCGCCGAGGCTGTGTAAGGCCATCGCGAGGACGCCGGCTAGGGCGCCGAGCTGGACTATGGACGCATCGGAGGGCTTCGCCCGTTTGATCCAATACCACGCCGCAGTCGCCACCAGTATGAAGCCGAATACGCCGAGCTCGAGCACGAACTGCAGCCAGTCGTTGTGCGCATAGAGGGACGTAGCTTGCCGCGTGCCTGCTTGCACCAACGGATAAACGTCCGCAAACGCATCCGCACCGACACCAAACAGCCACACGGACGCAGGGAGGTCGAACAAGGCAGTCCAAATTTCGAATCGGCCGGTATCGTCGGGAAGCGCGAGAAAGCGCTTGACCAGCGCCACAGGCCCGAACCAGAGCGACGCCGTGAATACCAGACCCAGGATCACCCACGGCGCCCAGTGCAGCACTCTGTCGCGTCGGTAAACATCGGTACGGCCCATACTCCACAGCCACGCAAGCAAGCCGAACAACGCCGCCACCACGCCCAGCCGCGAATGGCTGTTGACTATTGCCACACCGACGACAACGGCGAACAACAGCGTTGCGCCGTGGCGCAGCGGCTGCGCCAGTCCGAGTCCTCCCTGATTTCTGGGTGCAAACAAGAAAGCGATGCCAAGGGGCCAGCACACGGCGAGCATGCCCGCGAAATGATTCCGGTTGACGAAAGTCCCGGTGGCGTCCGCTTTGTAGTGGATCTTGGGCCAGAGGCCGAGGATAGTCTGCTGTCCCCAGGCATGAGCCAACAGGCCGTAGGTTGCCTCGAAAGTCGCAAGCGCCACCAGCGCACAGACGACCCAACGAATGTGTCGCCAACTCAGGGACGCCACCAACCACGCCGTCGTCCAGTAGACGGTGAATGCCGTCCAGTACTGCAGCGTCTTTCCCGGGTCGGTCGCGAGGGGCAACAAGCCGAACCGCGGCGCTTCCTGCGCACGATTCAACGCCAGTGTTCCTGCGTCGTTGAAAATTGGTCCTTTGACAATAAGCTGAAACAGCAAATAGGCGCTCAGCGTTCCCCACAAGGCCAACCAGGCCTTGGAATTAGTGCTCCCCGCAGCCCTGAAAAACGCCAGCCTCGACGCTTGGTGCATCAGCAGCAGGGCAATGATCACCGTAGGCGCGGCTTGCACGGAGGTCAGCATGCCTCCCTGGGCTAGGGGTACGACTAATACCAGAGTTGCAAGTACCAGCGCTGGAAATCCGTTGTCACTTACGTGCGAACGATATCGCGATTGCAATGCGTCCGTGTCGGTCAGATTTTGCAAACGCCGAAGTTCCTAGGTGCTATTTGACGTACAAGACGCGTTTTAATTTGTAGTTCGTATTCGCCCCCGTGACCCACACCTTCGCTTTTTCATCGAGGGACTTGGATCTTCCGTCTCTGTAATGTACGGTCAGCTTATACTGAGCGTCGATTAGAAACGATTCTTCATCCACGGGTTTTATCCGAACTATCTCGAACTCCAGCGCGCGCGTCTGGGTTTTGTGAAACAAACTTTCATACGCCCGTTGAATGTCGTTTCTGCCAATATCTTCGCCGTCGACGGCGTCTTCCATGAACAGTTTTACCAACTGCTCCGCGTTCCCCTGCTCGTACCAGAACTCAAACTGACTGAATATCTCCTCAAGCTGTATCACCGGCTGAATGCTTATCCTCCCTCCGACCTCCGCGACTTCGCGCCTAAATTGATGTATCTCGGGCGGTTTCGACGCAACTTGTTCGTTTTTGCTTGCGGTTGTAGCGGTGAAACGACTCTTATTCGCTTGCACGGCTTGTTCCGTGGCAGTTATCCGCCCAACGCCTGAGGGTGCTGCTGTTGAGGAGGGGCTTATTACGCCCGATACATGCTCTGCAGCTCCCATGGACAGGATCGAACGATCGGGAGTCATGCGCAATATCGGAATCCGTAATTCGGCGTTATTCGTCAATTGCTGCGGCTCCAAGATAGACAAGTCCGGGTATATCGCGGTTGGCTTTGTATCCGGCGTCGATGCTTTGACAGAAGCCGTAAGTGGCCCGTCCGGTATGGAAAGTTGTCCCACATCTGTCCCAGCAACCGATATACGGTCGTCGAGATCGGAACGAGTCCCAATATCTATCGGCGATACCGATATTTCTGGCTCGAAGGAAGCAAATCCTTCACCGGACCGACTTGCGTGGATTGCCGCGTGTTGCGCGTTGGAGTGCGCCGCTTTCGGCAGCGACAACGATTGCGTCGATGGGGGCGTATCGAGTTCCGGTTGGAGCAGTTCAAAGGGATTCGGAGCGGCGGCTTTTCCGGATGACGGCGGGAATTTGTAAGCGCTCTGTGGCAATGCCGGAGGCGGGTAGGCCGACGGTTGCTCTACGGGCGCATTGTGCGCATAGATGTAAAGAAGAAGACCGATGGAAAAAACAATCGCAATGGTGAAAAAGCGTAGCGTGAACTGCCGGCTTCTTCCTAGGACATGCCGTATCCAGGTTGAATGCGAAGCGCACGTAGCACTGTAGGAAATATCGCATTTATACGTTTTAATCCCAACCCCCACAGAGTTAGGCGATGATGCGTCACCTGCTACGTTTCTGCGCTTAAGGGCCGCGTAGGCGCGATTGAGTCGTTCGGTGCGTTCGGTCCAGCGCGCAAGGTCGTCTTGTTTGTGATCGGGATGAAAGACCTTCAATAAGCGGTAATATCGCCTCTTGATTTCCTGCTTGCTGGAGGTGGATGACACCCCTAAGATCGCGTACGGAGAATCGCCGGCTGCGAACAGTCGTTGATCGAGGAGCTTTATCAGTTGGGCGCGGAAATCAAGCCGATTGATTTTTTGCTGCTGCACGTAGGTTTCAACGACGCTCTCGGTCGAGGATCCTGCCAGCCATCTGAGTAGCAAATCAAGGTGCCGGTCCAGCAGCGGCGCTGACTTTCCACTTTGAATCAATGCGAAAACGGCTGACAGGTCTTCGCTTGAAGTCGGACTATCCACGGAGGCGGCTATCCTCGATCGGTTTCAATGACACGGCGTCCAACCACACATGCCCCGAAATATTGCGATCCAAGGCGTCCGTTTTTTCCCGACGCACGCGCAACTGCACAAACTTAGTTTCGACGGGCACCTCAATGGCGAACTCGAAAGGCTGCCAGTTCCAGGATTTTCTTTTCGCCGGAAGCCGTGCGTAACGTCTCGCGGAACCCAATGTATAGGCTTCGACGAATACGCCGGAGCGGGTCGTAATATCGCTGCCTCGCCAATAGCCTCGGACCGAATAAGTGCTGCCAGGAATTACCGCCACGATCTGGCTGACGTGAAAAAAATCGACGTTGCGAGTCCCTTCGAACTGCACTTGCAGACTGCAAGAACCCTGGTATTGAATTGTGCAATCGCGGCGCGACACCGCGCCGTCTTCATCGCGAACGCGCCAGTCCAAACCGCCGTTCAGGAGCGGCTTTTCGAAGCCGCCGTTGAAGACGATCTCCTTCATCGCGTATCCGGTAAACGCTCCCCACGCGGCCTGCGCCGCGTCGCTATCGGCGTCGTTAATCATTAATTGGATGTAAGGCAGTGCGATCTTGCGTTGCCGCCGCAACGATGGGGGGGCCCGCTTCCACGCTGCCCTCGCCAGCGGTGCATCCTTGAACTGCACGGCTCCGTGCAGCACGTGTGCGACCATCTTCGGGGCAACGCCAGCTTTCGAGTTGTTACTCGGCAGCAGGTTTTGCATGAGCTGGTCCGCATCGGGCTGCAAGCGTCGTGCCACCCCTAACACCTGGGTGGCTTGTGGCGGCGCCACAGCAAGCAGCTTGCCCAGAGTGGCCAGGGCGCGATCGTTGTCGCCCATCATTGCTTGTAGCATGGCCACGCGCCACAGCAGCTTCGATCGAGACGGCCACAGACCGGTCGCTACTTGCAAATAGGCGTGTGCTTTGTCGATATCTCCTTGACGTATCGTGAATTCGGCGAGGTCCACCCACGTCGGTGCATGCAGTGGCCGGTTCTTGACGCTGGTTTCCAGATAATGTTGGATTTCGTCCGGTAAGTAGGGACCAAACACAAACATCTTGCGGCCGAGCAACCGCGGTAGTTTGTGGTCCCACGGTGGGATCTCTGGCAAGGTCTTCGGCATCGATTGGGTTTCGATTGCGGTAGCGAGCCGCTCGCTCCGCCAGGGAAGAGTGCCGAGAAAGACCAATGCACCGGCAACAAGAACCAGGCAACTGGCGGCGAGCACTCGTGGTAGCGAATTAGTAATTATTTATCGGGTCCTTGCAGAACCAAGCTACACTTGGGCGGCGCGCACCGGCACCTGATCCGTGGCGTTCTCGTAGGCGCGTTGCGCCGCTCCGTAGTTGTAGTAGTTGTTGCCGTAGTACCGATACTGGCCACTCGTCATTTCCATCATGTTCAGCACTGCACCCACCAATGGCGTCCTCACCGCGCGCAACCGTTTTACGCTCTCCTTGAGAGCGTCCTTGCTGACTATTCCGGAAGACGTCACCAGCATCACGCCGCGCACCTTGGTTCCGATTACGATTGCATCGGCGAGTCCCAGCGCCGGGGGTCCGTCCAGGATCAGATAATCGTGATCCTCGCCCATCTGCGTCAGGAAAGCGTCCATGTTTGCAGAACCCAAGAGCTCAGCGGGATTCGGGGGTTGCGTGCCCGAAACGATGAGGGACAAGCCAACGATCCCGGTGGGATAAATCGCATTCTGCCTGTTTCCTACGAGCCAATCGGAGAGCCCCGGAGTGGACGGGACGCCGAATACCTTGTGCAGTCGCGGCTTGCGCAAATCGGCGTCCACCAGCAACACTTTGGCGCCGTTGTGCGCGAGCACGATGGCGAGGTTCAGTGCCGTCGTGGTTTTTCCCTCGCTCGGTGTGGCGCTCGAGATGAGCAGTGTTTCTGGTGCGCCTTGCGGAGACGAAAACATCAAGCTTGTCCGAATGGACCGGTAGGCTTCGGAGAGATCGTGCTCTCGATTTAGTTCCGATATTCGATCCAGGGTTACGCCGTTTGGCAGGGTCTTGACATCGACGCGAGGCAGCACGCCCAGACTGGGAAGCTGAATGGCGCGTTCGAGTTCTTCCGGAGTGCTGATCGTGTTGTCGAGATACGCCAGAAGGAAAGCGAGACCGAGGCCGCCGAACAAGCCCAAGATTCCCGCGATACCGAGGCTCAACAACAACTTGGGACGGTCCGGCTTGATTGGAACTGCCGCGGTATCGATCACCGAGATATTATTCGTTTCCATTCCCGCGGCAACACCGACTTCTTTCATCCGCTCGAGCAGGCCGCTGTACAGCTCCTTGTTCGTCTCCCATTCACGCTTGAGAATGTTGTACTGTACCGCGCGATCCTGGAGATCCAACAATTCCTCTTTTTGTTGTTGCACCGCCTGGATCAACAGCTTTTCCCTGTTCGCCAGATGTTCGTAGTTGTTCTTTAAACTGCGAACCAACTTATTGATTTCTCCGTCCAGACTCGCTTTGATCTGCGCCATTTTCGACTTCTGTTGTTGCACTTTTGGATAGGCATCCTTGTAGATCTTAGACATGCGGACGTATTCGCTCGTTAGCCGCGCGTGCTCCTCTTTGAGGGTCTTGATCAACTCCTCGTGCAGTACTGCAGGCAGCGTTTCAATGTTCCCCTGTTTCGCTTGCCGGTACAGCGACTCGGCGGCGATCCGTTCGCTTTGGACCTCTGTAAGTGATTTGTTCAGTTGCTCGAGCCGGGTCGCCATGATGTTGCTCTTATCCTCGACGTCCACGATCTGGTGGGTTCGGGCGAACTCATTTAGCTCCATTTCGGAGCTTTCCAGTTTTGCCTGTGTAAGTCGAATCTCCTTCTCGAGGAACGACTTGGCTCCGGAGGTGGAGTTGAACCGACGCTCGTCGTTCAAGCGAATGTACTCACGCACCACCGCATTGGCGACATCAGAGGCTAGATCAGGCGTGAAGCTTTCGAACGAGACTTCAAACAGATTGGAGTTGCGTATAGGCTGTACCGAAAGGCGTTTCCCAAACGCCTCCATCCGATTCCGCTCTGCCTCACGTTGGGCGTATTCCTCGGAGACGCTGTCGTCACGCGAAAAGAGTGACACCAGTTGCGTGACGCCGTTGACGATACCGCGCTGTTCCATTTCGCCGTTCAATTCCGGATGATTCTCAATCTGCAAGCTGGCGATCGCGGACTGTGCCACCGATTCGCTGCGCAGGATATTCGCTTGGGTTTGTACGAATTCCCGCGGTTGGAACTCCATCTGTTCCAGATTCTGAAACTTGATGATATTTCCGGAGCTCGGCATGATCTCCAGAAGCGTGGTCGCCTTGTACACCGGGCGCATGAGCACCAGGGCGATATTCGTGACCGTTAAGACCAGGGCTGTAAACACGAGTATCGTCCAGCGGTAGCGAACAAGAATGTTCCACAGCTCCCGCAAATCGATTTCGTCATCCGGCCGGTGTGGGATTGCGTAGGGATCGAACGCTTGAAGTTCCTGCGACGGTCCCTGGTGCCGTACCGCTGGAAGATGCGAAATCGTTACGTTTTTAGGTGATTCTCGGTTCATATCGTTTGCCGTGGGTCGCCGAAGCAGCGGCGCGAAATCTTATATACCTTTGTTGACAGAAAACACTCCGGTGACTCCGCGCCACAATCCGACGAATCCCTTCTTAAGGATGTTTGACCGGACGACGACAATATCTCCGTCGAGAAGACGAAGGTCGGTAACGCGATTGTCGCGAATCGCTTTTAAATCAACCTCCACCACCTGATCGTCTCCTGCTCCCCGCCGGAAAACCTGGATGGAACCCTCTTTGGCGTCGAATTCTACGCCTCCGGCCAAGGCAATGGCCTTGAGAACGTTGGTTTCACCATGCATCTGGTAGGCGCCGGGTTTCCTCACCGCTCCCTCTACGAAGACCACACCCGCCTCCGGCACATAAACGCTGTCGCCGCCCCGCAGTATCAAGTTAAATTCAGGCGTCGTGTTCTCGAGCAGTTTTTTCAATTCGATGATCAAGTTTTGTGCTGTGGCATCCTTGGTCTTCGCGTCTTCGGTGAGCGTCTGAACGTAGATCTGATGGCCGGCCTTCTCGTTCAGCCCCCCGGACATGGACAACAGCTCCAACACGCTGTGCGGCCGGCGAACGATATGCACCGCCGGTTCCTTCACCGCGCCCATGACGGTGATTTTTTGAGACCGGTATTCGGACACGAACACGGAGACCTGGGGATCATGGAGGTAGTTTTCGCCCAGCTTTTCCGCGAGCAGCCGCTCCATGTCGACGACGGTCTTGTTGCCGACGTCGATCTCACCCAGCAACGGAACGATAACGGTGCCGCGGCCGTTCACGCGTACTTTTAGATTGAGCTCTTCGACTTGGAACACCGTGATTTCAAGTACGTCGCCCGGTCCAATGCGATACTCGGGTGCTTTGCCGTTGGTAAATATCTCGCGTCGGCTCGCGGCGGCGGCCAGTTGCATATTGAGGATTTCGTTGTCCTTGTGTTGTTGCCTTTCGGCGTGGTCAGCCGGGATGGGGGGTGAAGACGTGCAGGCAGTGATCCCGATCATAGCGGCCAAGCCAGCGAGCAGCCCGGCCAGGGGTAAACATCTGGTTCCCGGTCCAGGCTGCGCGCGTCGACGATTACGGTGACAACCGCGCTTATGGAGAGCAGGACGAGAGAACGAAGGATTATCGCGCTCGATTACTTTAGTGCTCCGTTCGGCCGGTAACATGCTTTTCCCGCCCATACAAATGGTGAATTTCTAGCGCGTAAACGGCGCCAAGATAGACGGCTGCCTCGGAGTCTCGATTTACAACCGACATAGATCGAATTTCCTACCTCAAATAACGAGTTTGTTCCTGTTTTGTTCGCTTTGGTGAAATACGCGTGCCAGGCTTGGCAAATGCTGGCCGCGAGAATTGGAGTTGGCGGAGACGGTTGCTTGCCACCGCTGGGTTCTCTTAGGCGCCAAACACAAACGTTTAAGTCATGTAATTAATTTCGGTTGGCTGAATCTGGATCCCCTTCAAGGAAGGGAAGTACGACCGCTGTGATCGCCCAGGCGTAAAACACCCCGGTGTCGATGGCAGCGTCAGCGTCGGGATTCTTGAGATCAGCCACGCGCTTCAAAAGGCCGTCGGACCGCCCGACGGTGTACATCTCACCGGCGGCAATGGTCTGAAAATGTCCGCTCGTTCCGCCTTTCACCGTGACTTGTCCGCTTTGCACGTAAATCGTTGGAACGCCTTGCTTGACCGCAACCGCTACTTCGACGGCTGCTTGGCCGGCCGCCACTTTTCTGTATGCTCCTTGCGCAGGCTCGATGACGCTATCACCGGCTCGGACGATGAAATCGGCACCTTCCCGGAAACCCAGCTTGGTCGACCCCTCCCGGATTTCGATCTGGTAGGTCCCTTTTTCCAGCGCCAAGACGGCGGCGGTGTCGGCACCAAATAAGGCGTAACCTTGCTCCAGTTGTAACGTAGCGGAGCCGTCCGCAGAGGTTGTGAGCAGGTCTCCGCTGAAGTACGCGTATTCGGTGTTGCGAAGATCGAAGGTCGCGCCCTTGGAAGTAATGGTAGCGGTATTGACCACCTGCAGGGAGCCCAACACCGACCCGTTATCGGCTTGGACGATCCCGGAGAATCCTAAGACGCAGATTATTAGTAAAGCAACTATTCTGTTCACAACTTCTATACTAAAGGGCATGTTTACATCCTCTACAAATTGGCGTCTTCGAACAGCGTTGGGAACCAGTATAGACACAGACTTTAGAGTTATCCATGACGAGAGGGGACGTGCGCAGCGGGCCGTTTCATCAAGGATTCCAACATCGCCCGTCGTGACCTCATGGCATGTGACGCGGCGCATCCGGCGAGGCCAAGCCCAAATGCGGCACCGGCAAGGCGAAGGGCCACCGGATCCCCTTGCCATCATCCTGGATCCCTGGCGAGGTATGCGGGAGAGCTAGGAGCAGTGGACATGATCGATTGCCACAACCACACTCTTCCCGGGATCGACGACGGCGCGCACGATATGGATATGGCCCTGGATATGGCGCGATGTGCGGTCGAGAACGGTATCGGCACGATCCTATGTACACCGCACCACCTGAATGGCGTGTTCTCGAATACACGCCAAGCCGTGCTCAAAGCGGTGATGGCTTTGCGCACAAGTTTGGCCGAGGCCGACATCCCGGTACAGCTGCTGCCGGGTTCGGAGCTGCATCTGGTACCGGAGCTGCCGAGTCGAATTCTGGAGGGTGAAGCGGTCACTTACGCAG